>JACCTF010000150.1 GCA_013812565.1 Pyrinomonadaceae bacterium
TATCTGAGATTTTGTGCTAATGCGCGTCAACGTTTATAGCACGCATTCTAGAAACGCCGGAGGAGGGTATCAAAGCTGGCCGTGCTCGATTTGGAACCATCTTCTCTTGACGGAAATGTTGTTCAAACAGGTCGCGGTATTCTGAGATCAACAATGGTGTGGAAGCCTGATTCATACCTGTTTGAAGTCAGACCAAGCCGGATCGACGGCCAGGGCCTCTACACATGTGGAAGTGTTCCCGCCAGGCGGAAGATCGGTGAACTGTCTGGAGAGCGCATCAGCCAGCGCGAAGCCAGGCGGCGTGCCCGGGGGCGTGAACGCATCGCGATTGTCGAGACTGGCGATAGAATGGCAACCGACGCCTCGCAGGGCGGCAACGAGTGGAAATTCATCAATCACTCGTGCGCGCCAAACGCCTTCATGCGCATCTACCGAGGACACGTCGAGTTCTATGCTCTACGCGACATACTTCCGGGAGAAGAATTAACGTGCGACTACCATGAGTCACACCATAGGGGGAAGCGCCGTTGCACGTGCGGAAGCAATCGGTGTCAAGGGTACATCTAATTGCCGGCCGCTCCTGCGTTGCCGAACAGACGCATGATAGGTTTACCGGCCTGAGGGTTGCTTTCCATGTAATCTATATTCATAAAGCGGCACATCGTTGCGGCGATCTGATTTTGGTATATCGTCTCGGCCCCTGCCCATTCACCACGCATCTGGCTGTCGGGACTCACAACCGCCAACCAAATATATTTCGCTTCCTCAATCTTCTTACCGTGATCCTTCCACCGCCGGGCATTATTACCGCGGCCATGATCGATTGTAATCATGATGGTTGTCCTGTCTTTGTAGTGATCATCACCCTGAAGATACTCCCACAACTGCCGCAAGCGAGCATCGGTACGCGCAAGCGCCTGCAGCACACGGTCGTAGCGCCCATCGTGTGCCCAATCGTCGGTCTCACCCAGGGAAACGTAGAGCACACGGGGCTGATAAGTTTTCAGATGAGCCATCGCAAAGCGGAATGTATAGACATCGTGACGGACGCTATCCCACGGCGTGAGCGTTTCAAACTGAAGACGGCTTAGCTCTTGAATCGCAGGGTCTGCGTGTTCGTATGCTTCATACCCGGCGTTGCTGGTTATCGCGCCAGCCTCATGCTCAACGATCCAATCGATAGTATCCCATGAGGCAAAAGCGCCGACCTGTCGGGCATCGAGTCGAAGCTTGCGTTTCAAGAACTCAAGCACTGTTGGGAAAGGATTTCGTTTTTTGTCATTACTGTTGATGATTTCATCATGAGCTTGCCCGGTTAAAATTTCGGAGTAACCGGGATAGGAGAACCTGTAGCTGTTGGTAATCTGAACAGTGCTGCCGAGCTTCCGGTTGCCTGCAATCGATCCATACTGTTTCATCAAAGTACCCCAGAAGAATGGCATCAGCTTCTCCCGACGCCCCTCGGGTGTCGCGGCCCAATAACTTTTGTAAAGTGGGGTATCTTCGATACGTCCCTCTTTCGTAACGGCTTTCAGTATTTCGAGATCAAGCCCTCCAAATATCTCTTGCGTTCTTGCTCCATCGAGCGTGATCAGAACAAGGTTTTCGGTTTTATTCTGAGCATTAACACTCCCGCCTAATGTAGGAAGCAGCGTCAGCACTAAAATCCAACATCTAGCTCTGGTCATAAAATTGTTTCTGATTAAGCGTTAAGACTTGATGAGCAATCATTGATCCCGTTTGAAAATCATTGTTAAGCGGCGGGCGGACCGGTCTTGCGCAACATCATCACATGCGGATAGCCGTCTCGCGCGAACTCTTCGCCTTGCACACTAAACCCTAAAGCCTGATAAAACCCGACCGCTGTTGTCCGAGCATTGCACCAGAGCCTAGTCGCTCCGCGAGCTCTTACATCATCGATGCATCTCTCCAACAATGCCCTGCCGCAGCCTCTTCGCTGCACATCCGTTCTGATAGCCATGCCGCGCAAGCGCCAGGCATCGCCGTTCGTCTCTGACGGTGGAGGCTCGTTGTAAACTGACGCGACGCCTACTAATTCACCATTCAGATAAGCACCTAGATGCAGCGTATCTGGAGCATCATCTTTGGGATAGATCGATTCTTCATTTGGCTGTTGAGGGCGCAGGATCGCACTCCTTAACAAGCGTGTTTCTTCAGCGGATACTTCTCGGATTTCAATTTCTTGCATAAAGATTAAAAGTGAACGCGTTCACTTTCACTACGTCGAGGAGCAAATGATGAAAAGTCGAACAGGGTTGAAGATTACACATTTACTTTGCATCGCCGGGACTTCCGAGGTCCGCTGTGATGGCGGCGGTCCCACAGGCAGCTCGAAGATCGGCGCTCGGGCTTTGATCTGCCGCGAGGTTCGAAGGGATGAGCGACGCTTCAGTAAGCGAACGCTTGGTAAACTTCAGTGGCGGATTTGTCGTCAAGCGACTCTACGATGGGGTTGAAGCGCAGCAGACGGCGCGCCCGCTCGGAGAGCGTGTCGAGCGACTGGCGCGGCACGCGGATCGAAACCTCCGGACGATTTAGCCAGCGGCGGCTGTAGCCGATGACAACCATTGGTCGTGGCACGTCGGTGCGGTTGGGCGTGCCGCGATGCAGCCCCCGCACATCGCGGATCATCACATCGCCCGCCTGCAACGTCACCGGCTCCAAGCTGACTTCGCTGGATTCGAGCAGGCGCATGCCTTCTGCCTTCGTCAACATGTGCGTGCCGCGCGCGACCTCGAACGGACCGTTCTCCGGCGTCACGTCAACCAGCGGGAAGTTCACGGCGAGCTGAAACGGCGGCGTCTCCTGCGTCAACTCAGGAAAGAGCGGCGGGGCATCGCGGTGGATGTCTTGGTAGTCAGAGCCGATGAGCGGCGTGTCGGTGGCAAGCTGGCACAGCACCGGGTCGTCGCCCACTAAGTTTTCGACAACGGCGAGGATGTCCGTATCTTCGTAGAAGTGCGGATCATCGAAAGGCGTAGTGAACGGCAGGGTGACGTAGTAGCGCGCCGAACCACGATTGCGTAGTTGTCCCTCGCGTTCGATATGCTCATGGAGCAACGGCATAAACGCTTCGCGCCATGCATCGATCTTCGTTTTCGAGAAGTGGTTGCGAAGGATGCAGAAGCCATCCATTAACGCCGCCTCGGTCAACGATTCAATCTCGGATTTGCTGTAGCGATCTGTCGTCGTAGCATTAACAGTCATATGCTTTGAATCTCCCTCGGTATGAATTTCTCAGAGGGCGAACTTAGTACCGGCCCTCGAATGCTGTCAAGCGTATCGGAAAAGTTCAAGGTCCAAGGTTCAAAGTTCAAGGTCGAAAGATCAAGTGGGTGGATGCTCGCCTTCTATGGTTCATTAACCGCACACGTCGAAGGCCGAACCCCAAACACTGGGCTTTGAACCCTAAACCTTAAACCTTAAACTTTAGACGATCGCATAAGGTGCGTGACCATATCATGCAGCATGACGGCGGCGACCGGATGATCAGTGAGGTGTTCGCGCAGTTGGTAAGTTGAGATTAGCAGCCGACCAGCGCCGATGTTTCGTTCGGCGATCAGCGCTACCGTGTGATGGAGCCAGCCGACGAACAATCCGGAATGCACGTCGGTGGCAAAGTCACGCGGGCTGAGACCGGTAATGACCTGCTCGGGCACCAGATCAGCAAAAGCAAAATCGACGGTGCCGCCGGTTGGGATGTGTCTGAACATATGATCCTGGCAGATCCAGTTCATGTTACTCGCCCAATCGCCCTGCCATTTGCTTCCGTCGCGCCGGGCGATTCCCAGCGTGCCGCCCCCGCCGGTGCTGAGGTACGTCTGTTGCGCCTCCTCATCTTCGGCCAGCCATAACACACGCCCGCCGTTCTGCACATAGAGACGCAACTCGTCTGTCATCTGCTCGACCACGGCGATGTCGGCGGCGCTTACATCATCCGTCAAACGATAACCCCGCACCCGTAACTGTTCGGCGAGCGTCGGCGCGTAAAGCAACGCCTCTCCCGGTTCCGCGATGTGGCGCGGGAAGAAGTAGAGTTCCTGATGGTTGCGCGTTATCAGTTCGCCGGTTTGATCAAACAATCGTAGCTCCAAACGCACGCGCCTGCTTTCCTCTAACGGCGGCACCTCGAACCCGATGGTGCCCACGTTCGTGACCTGCGCTCGGTGCGGCATCATGCCCTTAAAAGAGCCGTTGATGTGCGGAAA
>JACCTF010000155.1 GCA_013812565.1 Pyrinomonadaceae bacterium
GCAGAAACAAGGCTCGCACAAGTGTCTAACTTGTTGCTACTCGCTAACTTGTTAAATGTGTCCAGACTTCAGCCGCCGGGGAGAATTAGTTTTCAATATGCGTTTCTTATACTTTTCATCGCGCGCGCTCTGTTATGGACGGAGAACGCTCCGGGTCGCAGCATTTCTTTTCTGCTTCGTCCCAAGCCTAGCCGCGCAAACCACCAGCACGATTACCGGCGAGATCAAGGACGCAGCCGGAGCCGCCCTCGTCGGAGTACAGGTGACAGCCCGCCAGATTGATACAGGGTTCGTTCGCTCGACCGTCAGTGAGGAGGAAGGACGCTTTGTCTTTCCGGGAATGCCCGTTGGCGCATACGAGCTACAAGCCGACTTCGCGGGCTTTAAGCCTTCGGTTGATAGCCGAGTCAACCTGACGCTCGGTGAAACCGCCGTTATCAACATCGTGATGACGGTTGCCAATCTCAGAGAAGATGTCAGCGTCACCGGCGAAGCGCCGCTCGTGAACACGCAGACGCCGGAGTTAAGCTACCTCGTCAGCGAAGGTGCAATCAGAGATTTGCCCTTAAACGGTCGGAACTACACAGACCTCGCCTTGCTGCAACCCGGCGTCATCGCTTACCCGCATCGCGACGGAGGCTCGGTCGTCGCTCACGGCATGGGAGCCAGCATCAACGGCCAAGACCCGCGCTCGAATGTCTATTTACTAGACGGTACGCCGCAAAACGATTTCACCAACGGCCCGGCCGGAAGCGCCGCGGGCACTGCTCTAGGGACAGAAACCATCCGCGAGTTTCGCGTCGAGACAAACGCCTATAGCGCCGAGTTCGGTCGCAGTTCCGGTGGTCAGATCAACGCGATCACCAAATCCGGCACTAACAATCTTCACGGCAGCCTCTATCATTTCCATCGCAACGATAACTTCGACGCCAGAAACTTCTTCGACCCCGCCCGGAAACCCGAGTTCAAACGAAATCAGTTCGGCGTGAGTGTGGGTGGCCCCATCCAGCGAGACAAATCCTTTTTCTTCTTCGGCTACGAATCGCTGCGCGAACAACTGGGACGAACCATCTCAACCGTCGTCCCCGACTTGGCAGCCCGCCAGGGCAGAATCGCTCCCGTCAGTCCCGTCATCAGACCGTACTTGGATGAGTTTCCACTACCTAATGGCCCGAACATCGGCGGCGGCCTGGCCGTTTACAATTTCGGATTCAATCAGCGAATTAACCAGAGTTTCACCCAAGGGCGCTTCGACAGGAACGTCGGCGCTGACGATCAACTCTTTGCTCGCTATACTTATGACGGAGCTGAGCAGCAGCTTCCGACGGACTTTCCGCAATTTCCCAGAACGTTTCTGTCCCGCAATCAGTTCTTCACCGCCGAGTACCGGCAGGTTCTTTCAGGTCGCACCTTAAACACCTTTCGCCTGAACTTTAGCCGCACGCGCATCGGGCAGGACGTAGAAGCAAACGTCTCTTCCGCACTGCAACCATTTGTGCCCGGCAGAGAGTTAATCGGCAATATAGACATCGGCGGCATCCCGCGCTTTGGTCCGCAAACGTCTGTCAACGTGACGCTCACACAGAACGTCTTCGGTTTTGAACATGGCCTGGTGCATAGCCGTGGTCGTCATCTCCTCAAACTCGGCGGACTCGTCGAGCGCTATCAAGACAACATGGTCAACCCGACGTTCGGGTTGGGCATTTTTACCTTTGCCAACTTAAGCGACTTTTTAACAAATCGCCCACAACGGTTTCTGGGACTCACGCCCGACGGAGCGCTCGACCGTTACTGGCGCTTCACCCTCTTCGGCTTCTACGTGCAGGACACCATCAGGGTCAATTCGCGCCTCACCCTCAATACAGGTCTACGCTACGAATTCACAACGCAGCCGCGCGACATCTACGGACGCGATTCTGCCTTGATCAACTTGACTGACAGGGTGCCTACTCCGGGGCAGCTTTACCAAAACCCGACGCTCAAGAATCTCTCTCCCCGACTCGGATTTGCCTGGGATCTGTTCGGCGATGGAAAGACTTCACTGCGCGGCGGCTACGGAATCTATTTCAATACGAACAACCAGCAGAACCTGATTGTCACCGTCACTAATCCTCCGGCCACACCGCGCATCATCATCAATAATCCCACCTTCCCGGTGCCGCAATTCGAGCGCGGAGTCGGCAATACCATTCGTCCGGTTGAGTGGGATTTGAAGAACCCTTATGTCCAAGTATGGAATTTGAATTTGCAGCGGCAGTTGTGGTTTGACACCGTGGTGACAGTCGGCTATGCAGGCTCGCGCGGCGTTCATCTGCTGCGCAGCGGCGATGTCAACATCCCCGAAC
>JACCTF010000162.1 GCA_013812565.1 Pyrinomonadaceae bacterium
ATGATTGCGGGGCATTAAAGACTTGAAATTTCAGCATTGATTTCGCCGAGGTTAGTTGAGGGTTACAGCTTTGCATTCTTTTCCGCAACTTGCGAAGGATAGTCGTTCACTTTCTTTCCCTCTTGGCTTTCGAGCAGATCTGACAATGTCTTAAGTACGCTATTCTGCTGCGGTTTCCCTGTTCCTCAAGGAGGCGGTTTATGAAGATTGCGATCAGTGGCAAGGGCGGTGCCGGTAAGACAACCATCTCTGCGACCCTGACACGCATACTCGCCCGACGCGGCATACCTGTGCTGGCGATTGACGGCGACCCCAATCCAAATCTCACGAGAGCTTTAGGCATTCCTGAGAGCAGCGGAGCACAAGCGATTCCACGCACGGTCGTCGAACGTCGTCAAGATGAATCGGGTGCGAATCGTCACGTGCTGACCATGCCGGTCACAGAGATTATCAACCAATACGGGGTGGAAGCCCCTGACGGCGTGACGGCGCTCGTCGGATGTTGTGTGAATCATGCGGGCGCGGGTTGACTGTGCGGGGCACACGCTGCCGTGCGCAGCGTGATCGGCGAAATCATCAGTAGCTCGCACGATGTGACCTTGATAGATATGGAAGCATCAATCGAGCACATGAGCCGGGGCACAATCAAGTTTGTTGATGTGTTGCTCGTCGTGCTCGAACCTTACTACCGCTCGCTTGAGACCGCCGGGCGTATCGTGCCGCTCGCACGCGGGCTTGGCATCCCTCGCAACTACGGCATCGCCAACAAACTCCGCAGCCCGCAGGACGAAGAAGCGGTCAAGGCTTACTGCCGCAATCATGATCTGGAGCTGATCGCGACGATTCCGTTTGATGAAAACGTGGTCGAAGCTGATCGAACGGGTCGCGCTGTAATTGATTATGATGTGACTTCTCCCATCGTGGAGGAGTTATCGCGCGTGGCGGATTTTCTTCAAAGTGAAGTCTCCGGGAATATTCAAGGGGCAGGAGGGCATTAAGATGTTGGAAAACATGGACACGATGACACTTTGGACTTATTCACTGATTGCAGGCACGGTAGTGATTCTGATCGTCGCCGTACTGCTCATCATGCTCATCGCCGCCGCACGCCGTGTGGACAAGCACGCCGCCGATATCTGGATGGCAGGCAAGCAGATCGCAGGCAACACCGTTTCAATCTGGATGCTCGGAAAAACCAACACGGTCGCGGAAGATATATTGGAGACCGCGCAATCCATCAACACCAGAGCGGCGTCAATTGACAACACAATCGCAGCGCTTGCGCGCGCGCTCGGACAGAGGAGATGAGAGATGCCTTTGCTCACGTGGCTCACCGTTATCTACCTCGTCGTGTTAGTTCTCGCGCTCGCCGTTAGTCTCATTACGATCTTCATCTACCTTTGGCGCATCGGCAGCGCGCTCGCCTATGTGCATAGTGCGCTCCGTCAAGCTGAAACGAACACAGTGCCGTTAGAAAGTCATGTCGAAGTTATTAATAACGGCTTGGCGAGCGTTGGCGACGGATTGAAATCGGTTGACGAACATCTGGCGGCGACCAATGAGAGTTTGAATACGGTCGCTGTGCATACAGGCATCGCTGAAACCGTTAGCTAAACGATGATCGCTGAAGAATGAACTGAACATTTGATGTTTTTCATTCCGCATTCATCGTTCTGATTTCCGCGTCTCGGAGGGATCAATGGAAACTGCAATAATCGTCGTCTGGTCACTCGCGCTCATCCTCGCGCTCGTTCTGACGCTCGTCATACTCAAACTGGTCGTGCTGATCGTGCAGACTGAAAGAGACATCTTGAAACTCGCGCACATCACCTTGCCCGCCGCGCGCGGCATCGCAAGCAATACCGCATTAATCTCGAAACTTGAAGCGACGAAGGGTGTTGCGGGAAAGATTCACGCCGCCGCCGCCGCGATTGAGTCGGGAGCGAGGTCAATTGACCACAAACTGCGCGCGGTCGGGCGCACACTCACAGAAAGGAGACCGTAAATGGCAACCGCTACAGAACGCATTGAAACGACGGGCGACTTAGGATTTACGCTCGAAAGCATCGGCGCGAAAGTCATACGCTACGGGTTGGTCATCATCCTGCTATGGGTCGGGGCGCTGAAGTTCACCGCCTACGAAGCCGAAGGCATTCAAGGGTTGATCGCCAACTCGCCGTTGATGTCTTGGATGCTGAGCGTGATGAGCGTGCAGGGAGCGGCGATGCTGATCGGCGTCGTCGAGATCACTTTGGGATTGTTGATTGCGACGCGACCATTCGCGCCGAAAGTCTCAGCCATCGGCAGCATCGGCGCAATCATCATGTTTCTCACTACTCTATCTTTCGTCTTCACCACGCCGGGCGTGTGGCAGCCGGGATATGGTTTTCCGTTTCCGTCGCCGATGCCGGGGCAGTTCTTAGCGAAAGACATCATGCTTCTCGGCGCGGCGATATGGACGGCGGGTGAGGCGTTGCGGGCATCGCGCAGGAGAAGGTAGCGGTATAGCGTCAACACTCGCAGAGAGGAGGCCATAATATGGAGTTGCTGCTGACAATCCTGACAGCGTTGGCAGGTGCAGTTTTGCTGTTCGCACTCGCTATCGCGCTCTTTCTCGTCCTGCGAACGCTTCAATCCGTGCGGGGCTATATCGAGAAGATTAACTTCGGTGTGCGCGCGATTGAGAAAGAGACGGAGATGCTCGCCGGGGTGGATAAACTCAACGGCGGATTGACGGCGCTCGCGGGCGGACTCGAATCGGTCGGCGCACACTTCGCGAATGTTGATCGCAACGTCGGCACGGTGGGCGAGGCGTTGCTGCGACGATGACTCGCCGGATGAATCACTAGAAGTAAAGGTCTTGACGCCTGCATCTTTTGGCTGCCGGATGTATTTTAACAGCAGAGATATGAAGGTTTCAGCGCAAGGAGAAGTGATGGATAAACAAAGAAACACGGGTGTTCTTCTCGCAGCGATTGCGATGCTCTCCTTGCTGGTATCAGCTTGTGGAACGCAGCCCAATAGTGGCGGCACTGCGAACAGTGAACCGATAGTGAAAACCGAACCGGCGAAACCGCCGAGCGATAAAGGCGATCAGGTCGTCACGGGCGGCGACCTAGACTTTATAAATCAGGCGGCTCCGGGCAATATGGTGGAAGTCGAACTCGGGCGCTTGGCAACCAAGCAGGCCACGAGCAGCGAAGTGAAAAAGTTTGCTGAACAAATGATTATTGACCACACGAAGGCGGGCGAGGAACTGAAGCAGGTGGCTCAAGGGAAGAAAGTCATATTGCCGCCCGACCTGATGCCGAAGCACCAGGAAACGATGGAGAAGTTGTCGAAACTGAAGGGCGCGGAGTTTGACCGCGAATACGTCAAAGCGATGGTCGCAGATCATGAAAAGGATGTGGCAGCGTTCGATAACATAGCCAAAACCGGTGTGGACGCGGATGTGAAAGCCTTTGCCGCGAAGACCTTGCCGACGCTCCAAATGCATTTGCAAATGATTCGTGAGATCGAAAGCAAGATGGCAAAGAAGTAAAAAACCTCAGCAGTAGAAACTTTCAAACGCTCAGGTTAAATCATTTGCCCCTGACCGATGAGTCGGCGAGAGTGCGCGGCAACGGGCTAAGCACAGGAGGAAAAACATGTCAGAGATGCCGGAGAAATATGTTGGCGAAGCCGGAAGTCCGAAGCCGCACTTATCCGAGACTGCAGGCCTGCCGGATCAAGTCGGCAACGTCGCGCGCCGCTCGATGGAAGAGCTTGTCGAAGATATCTGCGCCTCGCAGGGGAAAACTCAAAGAAGCCTCGGACCTCTTGACAAGGTCTATGTCTTCTGGCTCGCCGGAATGAGTTGCGATGGCTGCACCGTCTCTGTCACCGGCGCAACCGAACCCGCGCTCGAAGATTTGCTGACCGGCTCGCTGCCGGGCGTGCCGCTCGTCGTGCTTCATCACTACGTATTGCAACTCGAATCAGGCGACCATTACATACACACGCTGGAGAAGGCTGAACAGGGCAAGTTAGATGCTCCTTATGTGATCGTCTATGAAGGCTCCATCGCAGATGAGAGCCTGACCGTTGATGGTGAGCCGTTCGCCGCCGAAGGCTCGCTGCCGCTCTGGGCGCCGAGCGAGCAGCGCCGGCGCGTGGCGACCGCCGAATGGATGAAGCGGCTCTCGCCGACCGCAGCGGCGGTCATCGCCATCGGGACATGCGCGACGTGGGGCGGCATTCCGGCTTCTTACGGCAACGTCACCGGCTCGATGAGCGTGATGGATTTTCTCGGAAAGAATTATCGCAGCGTATTAGGATTACCCGTCATCAACATTCCGGGATGCGCTCCGGTGGGCGATAACTTCACCGATGCGGTGCAAGCGATTCTGCTTTTCCTGCAAGGCTTAGGACCGTTGCCGGAGTTCGACGAACTCGGTCGTCCCGCGTGGCAGTTTTCCGAGACCGTGCATCGCCACTGCGTGCGCGCTGGATACTACGAAGAAGGTATTTTTGCGAAAGAGTTTGGAGACAAAGAGTGTCTGGTTGAGATCGGCTGCTGGGGACCAGTCGTTCAGTGCAACATCACGGAGGCGGGCGCGATCTCACATTTAGGCGGCTGCATGAATGCGGGAGGCCCGTGCATCGGCTGCACGATGCCCGGCTTCCCCGATAAGTTTTCCCCGTTCTACAAATCTCCGCCTGGGTCGCTGCTCTCAAGCAACGCCTCCCGCCTGCTCGGCTCGATCATTCGCCCGCTTCGTCGCATCAGTCAGCGCGAGCGCAACCGCGAGATTCGCTGGCACGAGACGGTTCCGAGCGGATGGGCGATGGAGAAAGGCGACGTGTCGCTTACGCATAAGATTCTCGAATTTTTCTACGAGGCGATGCAATTTCAGGGCGCGAAAAAGCCGGGTCGAGAATTACCGGAAGAACAATTCCCGTCAGGCTACATCACCCTGCCTGAGCAGAAATACGGCAAGGATTTCCAGCTGCTTCCTGAAGATCGTGCGAAGAAAGCCGAGAAGCGAACATAGACGCTAAATAACGAAAGGAGACAAACTAAAGTTGGCTTTACAAACAGGAGAACGCTATCGCTGTTCAGATTCTAATTGTGGATGTGAAATTAAAGTGATTAAGGGAGCAAACCCTAATTGCGGGGGCAATCAATCTCCGCGCTGTTGCTGCGGCAAGGAAATTCAGAAGGTCAGTTAGGGCGGGACGCGCAAGTAAACACAAATTCGAAGAATGCAAATAGCCGCATGCAAGTGAGCTGCGATAAGTCAGAGATTATAATTATGTGCTTCAAAAACCTTCCCATCGAGTTCGACGCGCAAGGCGTCGCACATCTCAAAGGCGGTGCTATTGATCCTTACGGTTATCAACGGCGTGAGATCAACCGCGATAAGCTCAAAGAGATGATGGCGCGCAACGGACATATCAAAGATGTCTCTATCTCTCCGGTGACGCGCGTCGCGGGCGCGCTCTCATTTCACGCGGTCGCGGATTTACAGGAGCGCAAGTTTCTCGAAGCCAACTCGGTGGCGACGATTTTTCGCGGCTACGAAGTGATTCTAAAAGGACGTGACCCGCGCGATGCGATCTATATTTCGAGTCGTGCCTGCGGCGTCTGCGGCGGCGTCCACTCGACCGCTGCGTGCGAGGCGATTGAGATGGCATTCGGTATCTCGCCTCCGCCGCTCGGCACGGTGCTTCGTAATCTCGCGCTCGCGCTTGATTTCCTCTATGACCATCCGCTTCACTTATTCCTGCTCGCCGGTCCTGATTACTCGCAGGTCGTTGTCGAAGCGACCAACCCCGCGATGTGGGAGAAGGCTAAGCTGACAGAAGCCACAAACGCTGAAGTTCATCAGCATAAAACTATAGGCGACATCATGAAGTCGCTTAACCCGCTTTCAGGCGGATGCTACCTCGACGGACTCAAGATGACGCGCACGCCGCGCGAAGCCTACGCGGTGCTCTTCGGCAAGTATCCGCACCCGCAGACGGTCGTGCCCGGCGGCATGTCGAGTACCGTGACGATCACAGACTTCAATGAGGTGCTCACGCGGCTGCAAAAGATGCTTGACTGGACGAAGCGGATGATTCTGCTGTGGGACGATCTGACGGAGTTCTTTTACGAATTCAACCCGGAATACAAGAAAATCGGAGCGCTGTCACCTAACCTGATTGACCTCGGAATGTGGGACGACCCCGATTCTTACGATGCTACTTACGAGCGTTGCAACGAATGGGGCGAAGCGCGTTGGGCGACTCCGGGCGTCGTTATTGACGGCAAACTTGTGACAACCAAGTTGCAGCAAATCAACCTCGGACTCGAAGAGTTCGTCGAGCATTCATATTACGAAGACTGGAATCAGAACGGAAATCAACGCTACCTAACAGACCCGCTTGGCGCGCCGCTGTCGCCGAATCACCCGTGGAACAAAGAGACGATGCCGAAGCCTTCGAAAGAGAGTTGGAAGGATCGCTACACATGGGACACTGCGCCGCGCTGGGATCGGCAGGTCGTCGAAGCCGGATGCTACGCGCGCATCTGGACGACTGCCGCTGCGGGAATGATGCCGAAGAACGATTTTCTCGAAGCCACAGGTCACAGCCTCAAGATTCACATGCCCAAGACGATGCTGCGTGAGATGGATTTCGAGTGGAAGATTCCCGAAGTGTGGAACGCCTTCGAGCGCAACCGGGCGCGTGCTTACTGCATGGGTTACAACTTGATGATCGCTTACACGATGACGCTCAAAGCATTCGATTACTTGCGCAAAGGGGAAGACAAGGTCAGCACGAAATTTGAAGTGCCGAAGGGAGAGCGGCGCGGCGTTGGCTTCTGGGGAGCGGGGCGCGGATTTCTCTCTCACCATCTTGTGTTAGACAAAGGCGCGATAGTCAATTATCAAATCGTGACACCGTCAACCTTCAATGCTTCTCCGAAAGACCCGTTCGGCAATCCTGGTCCTTACGAACAGGCGGTGCTGAACACACCGATCATCGAAGACTTCGACAAGCCGGAAAACTTCACCGGAGTTGATATGCTGCGGGCGATTCGCAGCTTCGACCCGTGTATGCCATGCACGACGCACATCTACGGCGGCGAACGCGAAATCATCCGCGAGGTCAACACCTGCGCGTGCGGCGCGGAAGGGTAAATCGTTCGGGGTGGTATCTCGTGAACGTTCTCGTCTCAGGCATCGGTTATTCCAATATGAGTGACATGTCCTTCGGGCGCGTCCTGCTTGGAGAACTCGAGCAGGAGCAGTGGTCAGAGAACGTTCATGTCGAAGATTTGAACTTCGGCCCGATCATGATCTACCAGTGGCTCGAAGAGTTCCCCGTTAAGTTCGACCGGGCAGTTTTCCTAACCGCCGCCAATCGCGGACGTGAACCGGGCACGCTCGAAGTCTATCGCTGGATTGATCCGCAAGCGAGCGTGAATGAAATACAAGCATGCATCGGAGAAGCAGTTACGGGAGTCATTAGTCTGGAAAATCTGCTGATTGTCTGTCGGCATTTTGGCGTATTGCCCGAAGACGTGACGATTGTCGAGATCGAGCCGCAGAAAGAGGATTGGGGATTGGAGTTCAGTCCCGTCGTCGCTGCCAAAGTTGGCGAGGCGCTTGAGATTGTGAGAAGCGAGGCGATGAGAACAACTGCTGATGAGCGAGGCTAAAGTTCAAGAGCGCGATGCAGAGGAAATGGTCGAGCGGTTGAACGCGCTTGTCGAGCAACTCGAAGGTCATCCGGATGCAGACGCACGCGAGAAAGCTCTTGATCTCGTGCAGATCATCCTCGAACTTCACGGAGAAGTTTTACGCCGCATCCTTTCGACGCTTGATACCCTCCCCGATAAAGACCAAGTGCTAACGCGAATAACGGGAGACGAGGTCATACGCGCCATCCTGCTCATTCACGGACTGCTTCCGGTCGAGCTGCACACGAGAGTTGCGTCGGCGATTAAGGAGCTTCGCACCCATCTTATCTCGCAGGGCTGCGACGTGGAACTGCTTGATGTGAACGATGGACGCGCGCGGTTGCGAATGATACGAAGCGGCAAAAGCGCTCCACCAGTGGCGGCACTGAAGATGGAAATTGAGAAAGCCCTTAGCGAAGCCGCGCCTGATCTTTTAGGCTTTGACATAGAAGGCGTGACCGAACAGACGAAAGCCACCGTTAAAGCTGCCGCGTTGTTAGAAGCGATGATTGCTCCTGCTCGAAACAGTGAGCCGAAGCAAATCAAGTTAGTGCAGATCAAAAGACCGCGACACGACACGAAAACTGTGAACGGCACATGGATTCCAGTCGTCCGCGCTCTGAATTTCGAGGATAATCATTTCACGGTAATTACCTTCGCTGAGATCAATGTGCTGGTCTGCAAAATCGGTGGAGAGTTCTACGCTTATCGAAATGCCTGTGTTGCAGAGGGTAAGCGTCCACTGGATGACGCGCTGTTCGATAGCCCGATGCTTACCTGCACCTGTCACGGATACAGTTACAACTTGCGGCGCGGCGCGTGTGTCGAAAGACCTGAGTTGCATCTTGAGCCTTTGGCGTTGAAGATCGAAGACGATAAAGTGAAGGTAGCACTCTGATAGAGCAAATGTTATGTCCGAGCACGAAAAGCACAACCTTGAAGAACCGCTCAGCGGCATTTACTGGCGCGACGAAATCTTGCAGGTGATGTACTGGATGACTGGCGAAGGTCTGGGACAGGACTTTGCCGCTGCTGACCTGCAAAAGTTTCTCCAGTTGGAAGAAGCTGTGCTGATCGGAAATCTGGAAGACATGGTCGCAGGCGGGCTGCTCGAACGCAGCGGCGCGGACAAATATGCGCTGACGATTCAGGGGCGTCAGGAGGGCGGGCGTCGGTTCGCCGACGAATTTGAATCAATGCTCAAGCCGGGTCACTTCGAGTGTGATGACCCCGATTGTGATTGCAACAATCCTGAATCAAACGGAGAAGCGTGCAAGCATTTCTTACCTCCGCCTGCGGCACAGTATTCCTGAAACTGGGAAGTCGTGTTGCGCTGACAGAGTATTCTCCTCTTGAGAGCGAACGGATTCGAGTAGGAGGGCAACAGAAAATGCGAAATAGCGAACGAAGAAGCAGACGGCGCGAAGGCGACGTGTGGAAGGGAGTGGCGGCGGGCGTCGTCGGCGGGCTGGTTGCATCCGTCGTGATGAATCAGTTTCAATCTTTGTTAAGCAAGCTGGCTGGTGAAGAGCAAAGATCGCATGGCGCGCAATCCATGCAACAAGGCTCTCCGCAGCATGGTGCCGGGCATGAGTTGCAGAAGCGAGGCAGCGATGACGAGCGAGATGATGCGGCGATGCGACTCGCTAACGCCGTCTCGGTGGGCGTCTCCGGTCATGAATTGACGCGGAGCGAGAAGCACACCGCAGGCACTGCACTCCATTACGCTTACGGCATCTCGATGGGTGGGCTGTACGGCGCGGCAGCCGAACTCGCGCCCATTATTACCATCGGCGCGGGGCTGGCGTATGGAGCAAGCGTGTGGGTCGTCGCTGACGAAGGCGTGGTGCCTGCGCTCGGCTTATCAAAGTCGGCGGCAGAGTATCCACTCTCGGTTCACGCTTACGCACTCTCGTCTCATCTCGTTTATGGGTTGACAACAGAAGTCGTGCGGCGAGTGGTGCGCGATGCGCTATGACATGAACGTTCTTTCGAGTAGCGCGAAGAGCTTCGGCAATAATCGCGGCTCAGTTC
>JACCTF010000491.1 GCA_013812565.1 Pyrinomonadaceae bacterium
CATCTGTAACGTCGAGTTGACTAAGCTGATCCCGGCATTCGCTTCGATCCGGTAGAAGTCTCCAAGCTGCTGGTCTTCCCTGCGCTTAGATCGGAACAGAAATAAAAGGCTCGACAGTGAAGCCGAGCCCTTAGTTACGCATGTTGAAGTGCATGATGCTTCTACATCCGTAAGAGGCGCGGAGTGCGGTCTTCGAAGTGTGGAGTTGCTAACGCTCGGTCGGGGTCTTTCTTTAAGTTCGTACTTCGAACTGTTACCTACATCCCAATCTCTTTCAAGTGATAGCGCTCGGTGTCGTAGTGGCGTTCAATGTCCACCGTTTGTGTCTTGCCAAGTACGGTCGTGATTTCAACCAGCGACAGTTCGCATGCAGGCGCGATGCCGCGCGCCGAGACCATTCGTCCAAACTCGCCGCGGGCGATTGCATCAGCAGCTCGCGCGCCGAACATCAACCCCATAATGCGATCCACGGGTGAGGGCGCGCCGCCGCGCTGCGGATGGCCGAGCGCCACCGAGCGTGCTTCGTAACGAGTTTCAGCCATGATCCGCCTTGCCAGAACCTCGCCGATGCCGCCCAATCGCGCATGCCCGAAAGCGTCATGGCGGTCATCGACCGTAACCAGTTCTCCGTCTTCAGCCTGCGCGCCTTCGGCGACGACGATCACCGAATAACGCGGGCGCTCGCGGTCAGGGGGCTTGCCCACGGTCTCTCCGAGCCGCTGCTTGAGCAGTTCATAAATCCGTTCATAACGAAACGGATGTTCGGGAATTAAGATCATGTGCGCTCCGCCCGCGACACCAGACCACAAGGCGAGATGACCGGCGTGTCGCCCCATCACCTCGACCACCTGCACCCAGCCGTGTGAGCCTGCCGGTGTGCGCGAACGCTCGATCACTTCCGTAACATTCCTGAGCGCCGTGTCGAACCCGAGGCTGTAGTCTGTGCCGACTAAATCTTTGTCGATAGTTTTCGGCACGCCGACCACGGGCACGCCTTTGCTATATAACCTGGCCGCAACGCCGAGAGTGTCTTCGCCGCCGCACGCCACAATCGCATCAAGGCCGAGGTTAGCGACGTTCGCCACCACCTCATCGGATCTGTCAACCCGCTCGCCTCCTTCCTTAATTGCCTTAAAGGGATTCGTGCGCGATGAACCGATGTTGGTTCCGCCGTCGCGATCCCAACGCCGCACACGGCTACGGTCGAGCGGCAACACCGCCCCCAGCGGACTGAGCAGACTGCGCCACCCGTCATAAAGCCCGACCACTTCAATGCCGTGATCTGCAGCACGATAAACTAAACCTTTGATCGCCGGATTGAGACCCGGCGCGTCGCCTCCACCCGTGAGTACACCAATGCGTTTTACCTGTGCCATTTAATCTTCATCCTCCCGCAGTTTTTCGAGTACCGAGAAATCTTCGAGCGTTGTTGTGTCGCCCACAACTGAACCGCTTGTCGCCAGTTCGCGAAGCAGACGGCGCATAATCTTTCCTGATCTTGTTTTCGGAAGCTGATCTGTAAAGCGTATATCGTCAGGGCGAGCGAGCGCGCCGATCTCCTTCGCCACGTGCGCCCGCAGCTCCTGCTTTAACCCATCGCTGCCGGCGCGCCCGCCTTCGAGCGTGACGAACGCCGCAATCGCTGATCCTTTCACATCATCCGGCCGCCCGACCACCGCCGCCTCCGCCACCGCCGGGTGCGAGACGAGCGCGCTCTCAACTTCGGCTGTGCCTAAGCGGTGGCCGCTGACGTTTATCACATCATCGACGCGCCCCATGATCCAGTAGTAGCCGTTTCCATCGCGCCGCGCACCGTCGCCCGTGAAGTACATGCCTTCGATCTCCGACCAATACTGTTTGCGATAGCGTTCGTCATCGTTATAGATCGTCCGCAGCATCGCGGGCCACGGGTGCTTGATGACAAGGTAGCCGCCTTCGTTTGGACCGACGCTCTGGCCGTCTCTCGTTTGAATATCGACGCTGATGCCGGGCAGAGGTCTGGTCGCTGTGCCCGGCGTGGTCGGCGTCGCCCCGGGAAGCGGCGCAATCATGATCGCGCCCGTCTCAGTCTGCCACCATGTATCAACAATCGGGCACCGGCCTTTGCCGATGATCTCGCGATACCACATCCACGCTTCCGGGTTGATCGGTTCGCCCACCGTCCCCAAAAGCCGAAGGCTCGATAGATCATGCTTCAGCGGCCACTGTTCGCCCCACTTGATAAAAGCGCGAATCGCCGTCGGGGCAGTGTAAAAGATGCTCACGCGGTGGCGCTCGATGATCTCCCAGAAACGATCCGGGTTCGGATGGTTCGGTGCGCCCTCGTACATCAGCGTGGTCGCGCCATTTGAGAGCGGACCATAGACGACGTAGGTGTGACCGGTCACCCATCCGATGTCGGCGGTACACCAGTAAGTGTCTTCGTCCTTCAGATCAAAGACCCACTTCGTCGTGATGTGAGTTTGCGTTAAGTAGCCGCCCGTGGTGTGAAGAATACCCTTTGGTTTACCCGTCGTGCCCGACGTGTAGAGGATAAACAGCGGATGCTCGCTATCAAGTTCCTCCGCCGGGCAGTGTGCATCAACCGTCTCCACAAGCTCGTGCCACCAGAAGTCACGCCCCGCTTGCATCGTGATGTTCGATCCCGTGCGCCTGACCACAATGCATTTCTCAACCACAGGCGTCTGCTTCAAAGCTTCATCAACGGCGGGCTTTAATTTTATTTCCGCGCCACGACGAAAGCCTCCATCCGCCGTAACGACGAGTTTGCAACTCGCATCGTTGATACGATCACGCAACGCCTCGGCCGAGAAGCCGCCGAAGATAATTGAGTGCGTCGCGCCGATGCGCGCACACGCGAGCATCGCAATCGCGAGCTCCGGAATGAGCGGCATGTAGAGAGCAACGCGGTCGCCCTTGGCAACCCCGGTCTTCTTCAGGACGTTTGCGAAGCGACACACTTCGCGATGAAGTTGCCGGTAGGTGAGCGTTCGTTGTTCTCCGGGTTCGCCTTCCCAGATGATCGCCGCTTTGTTGCCGCGCCACGAGGTGAGATGGCGGTCAAGACAGTTGTAGGAGATGTTGGTGGTGCCGCCGACGAACCACTT
>JACCTF010000220.1 GCA_013812565.1 Pyrinomonadaceae bacterium
GACGAACCGCTGCCCCTGCAAGAATTGCTTTGATTGCTCTGCTCGCTATCTGCCTTTTACCTTCGATAGCTTATTCGAGTGCGCCGCTTGAATTGACTGCCCCGGACGCTTGGCCGCAATTTCGCGGCAATCATCAACTAACGGGTTTCTCAAAATCGGAGTTGCCCAAAGATTTGAAGATCCTGTGGACTTATGAAGCCGGAGATGCAATCGAATCCTCCGCAGCGATAGTTGGGGGAACGGTATTCGTCGGCACGCAGAAGGGTGAGTTGATCGCGCTTGATCTCGGCAACGGCGCAGTGCGCTGGAAGTATGGAGTTAAAGCCGGGATCGGAGAGTCGTCACCGAGCGTAAATAACGGCATCGTCTACGTCGGCGATCTCTCAGGCATCGTCCACGCGGTCAGTGCCGATAACGGTCGGGAAGTTTGGACGTTCAAAACAAACAACGAGATTAAGTCGTCGCCCGTCGTAGCTGGCGACCGGGTTCTAATCGGCTCCTACGACGGACATCTCTACTGCCTTAATGCGGCGGACGGAAAACTGCTGTGGAAGCTAAAGACGGATGGGCCGGTTCATGCCACTGTCGGCATCGCCGAAGGTCTCGCCTACATCGCCGGTTGCGATGAGGTATTTCGCGCCGTACGAATCGCTGACGGTCGGGAGGCATTCAGGATCGTTTCCGGTGCATACACCGGAGCTTCACCGGCGTTGATGCAAGGCAATGCGTTTTATGGAACATTCAACAACGAGGTGCTCGGCGTAAATCTCGTCGCACGCCGCATCGGGTGGCGCTATCATCATCCGCAGCGTCAGTTTCCATTTTACTCTTCGGCGGCAGCGGTTGATGGCCGCATCGTCCTCGGCGGGCGTGACAAGTTGGTCCACTGCATCGATGCCATGAGCGGAAAGCAACTTTGGACTTTCACCACCAGGGCGCGCGTCGAATCTTCCCCGGCTCTCGCCAGCGGTCGGGTCTTCGTCGGTTCTAACGACGGGCGGTTCTATGTTCTAAACTTTTCCACCGGAGCGAAACTCGCTGAGTTCAACCTCGGCGCTCCCATCTCAGCATCACCAGCTATCGCATCAGGGCGTGTTGTAGTTGGCGCGCAAGACGGACGCCTCTACTGTTTCGGCTAAACTTACGCCCATTTGCTTTCGAGCACAGCCACCCGACCCTCCGAGTCGCGCACATCGGCACGATTCTGTAATACTCGTGTTTCAAGACGATCAAGCTGTTTCTCTCTTCAGGGGCGTCGTGGCTGCTGAGCTTCGCGTGCAGCGGTCCAGGGCGGCACAACGCGGTTCATGCGCGCGTACGCAACGGACTGGCCCAAGTGCTCGCGCAAACCGAGCAGTTGTCGGAAGAAAGCTTCGCGGACGTTGATACTCCTACCGGAGACCGTCATGGTTTTATCCCAATCTGCATCAGGCGTATTCGTCGCCGCTTGACGAAGATGCGTGAAGGATTGCTTCAAAGTTTCGACCACTTTCGCCTTGTCGGTGATCTTCTCCGGGTCGCCCTCAACCCCCGTAGGAGGCTTGATCCCCAACGACTGCGTGAGGCGGAAGTTGGACCCGGCCATGTGCATGTAAACTTCGCTCACTGATCTGACGCCTTCCATCGGTCGCCATGTGAGTTTGTCCTGGGGCATGGCCTCAGCCAAACTCACCATCTTCTTTTCAACATTATCCAGCTCTTTCAAAAACTCCGCGCGTGGTCCTGATGCTGAAGGCGCGGTTGCGGCTGCAGGTTTCGTTTGTGACTCGCCTTGAGCGAACGTCGCTGTAGTGGTGCTCGATGTAATGAGCAGCGCCAAGACCAAAGTGTTCCATGCATGTCTTCTCATTTTCTGCTCCTTCATGAAAGGTTTATACCAGCCGGAATTGACCGGCGAACACAAGACCAGAACTTTAGCAGGCTTGCTGAAGGCCAGTCCGTTTCAGCGACTTCAATTACAGCTTCACTGAAACAGATCATCTACCGCCATTGACCATCCCGGTACGGCAGGCTCGGCTTTTGCCACTTCTCCGCGCCGGTAGATGGTTGGCTTGTCAGGATTGTCACTTCGATAAACTCGCACCGTGTTTTGCCCGATCAAATCCACATCCCAAACCACCAGTGGTCCGGCAGCAAAATAGTCCGCAATCTTCTCTTGTATGTCACGCTCTGCTGCCGGACCATAGTCATTCTCACTCCGCACTTCGGCAGCAAAGACGGGCGCACCTTCAAAGAACTTCATGTCCGTATCTTTACCGACGTAGAAGGCAGCGTCGGGACTGAAAGCTTTACGATGCGGTAAATTGACGCTAAAGCCAGCGTTATCGGCAACCGCAATCCCGCGTCTTGTTCTTAGCTCGTACTCATAGAGCCTGAAACATATCTTGAAACCCGCCCGGTTAGGTTTCTTCCCCGTAGGTGACATCAATACTATTTCTCCATGAACGATTTCTGCCTTTTGGTTGTCAGGCACATGGTACAAGTCTTCAATGATCGCTTCTGTATTTGTGCTCATACAATACCTCCTGCACGCCGCATCATAATCTACTCATACTTTATCGCACGTAATGCTATTTCTCTTTAGAACTCTTGTCGAACAACAGGGAAATACTTTTCTATCGTGTCCCGGCGTGGTTTGGCTGTGAGCCATGAGACCACGATCATCAAGAGCGCCGACACAATCACCATTGGCACTACCGGCATGAAGCCCAGGATCGCCGTGCCGCCGGGCGTGCGTGACAGCACATCCATTCCACCAAACGCCCAAACCAACGTTGGTGGTCCGGGAGGGGGTGCGGGAACTAAGTGTTGAAACACCGCGACAGCAAGCACCGCGCAAGCCGTCCAGAGGGTAGATGCCAAGGCCCCCCACTTGGTGCTTCCCCTCCAGAAAAGGGCTGCCACCAAAAGTGGTGAGAGCGCCGCATAACCGGAGAAGGCATACTGAATCGCCAACTCAAAAATCGTCTCCGGCGCACGCAGCGCGACGGCGTAAGCGAGCACCGTAATAATAATCACGAAGATTCGTCCGGTCTGCACCTGAACCGTTTCGCCAAACCGCCGCTTCCCTCCGTAGAAAGCGAAGATGTCCTCCGTGAACATCGTCGAGAGAGCGAGTATTTGCGAATCGCTCGCCATCACTGCCGCCATGATCCCCGCGCCGAGCAACCCCGCCAACCACAGCGGCGCATATCTTTCGAGCAACAACAAGATGACATCATCTCCAGCGCTTTTTTCGCGCAGTTCATCGCGCTCCTCTGGAGTTATCCGTGCGCCCTGTGTCGCGAGGGTTCGGCGTGCCTCAATCTTCGCCCGAATCTGCGGAATCTCACTCGCGCGATTAGCCATCACACCCAGAAAGACACAGGGCAGCCAGATCGCGAGGATGCAAATCGGGTAGAAGATCACGGTCTTCTTAAACTGATTCATCCGGCGCGCCGTCAGGCAGAAGATGGCGATATGCGGAAAGGCGATTGCCG
>JACCTF010000226.1 GCA_013812565.1 Pyrinomonadaceae bacterium
TTCAAACCCGGGGCGGGCGTGTGGACGGCTCTGGGCATCGAGGTTGTGCAGGATGACAGCCTGCCCGGTAACCGCTTCGCACGCGGCGCAGATCGGTTCGTGCTCACCGAAGCTGAAGCCGTAGCTGAAAATCCGAAGTCCGAAGTCAGAGGTCCGAAGCAAAGACACCGGACACGGGACATCGGACTTCGGACTTCGGACACCAGACCTCAGACTAATGAATTCATTTTGGCAACAACCGACGGCTTCGGACAACAGATTAAGAATCCGGCGACGGCGGCGATTGACGGCAACCACAAAACGGGTTGGGGAGTTTCTGAGAACGATGGCAGAAACGCTTTCATCGCCTTGCGTTTGGGGGAGAAGTTGCAGACAGAGGTCGACTCTCTCATCACCGTTCGATTGCGCCATGAATCAGACATTCGGAGGGCGACGATTGGCCGCTTTCGTTTGGCGTTGTCGAAGGCCGAACATTCGTGGCCGGATCACACCGCTAAAACCGACAAGCCGCTGCGCGGTTTGCCCGCTGATGTATCAGAAGCGCTTCGCATTCCTGAAGGCAAACGCAGCGAAGAACAAAAGAAAGGGGTGCTCTACTTTTACAAGTGGTCATCGCCCGAGTTGGAACCGCTCGTCGTGCGTGTGGCACGAATCGAAGCCGAGCGCGACATGCTCGATGCCGAAATACCGAAAGTGGTCGTGACGGAATCAACGATGCCGGGTGTGACGCGCGTGTTGCCGCGTTCAAACTGGATGGATGAATCCGGCGAGATTGTGCAACCGGCCATCCCTGTGATGTTCGGAAAGCTTGATACCGGCAATGAACGCCGCGCCAATCGCCTCGACCTGGCAAACTGGATTGTTGCAAAAGATAATCCGCTGACGGCACGCGTCTTTGTCAATCGAACGTGGCGGCAATTCTTCGGCACGGGATTGTCGAAGGTTCTCGATGATGTCGGGTCGCAGGGCGAATGGCCGAAGCATCTCGAACTGCTCGATTGGTTGGCAAGTGAGTTTATGACGCCGACGTGGCAAGCCGAAGGCGTGCATGAGTGGAACATCAAACACCTGATTCGCACCATCGTCACCAGCCACACCTACCGGCAGTCTTCACTGAGCAACCCGCAACTTGACGAGCGTGATTCTGACAACCGTCTGCTCGCGCGGCAGAGTCGTTTTCGAGTTGATGCCGAAATCGTGCGCGATGTTTCGCTGGCCGTTTCAGGATTGCTCGTCGAGAAGTTCGGCGGGCCGAGCGTGAAGCCCGTTCAGCCGGAAGGCTACCTCGCGTCGTTAAACTTCCCGAAGCGTGACTACTCTGCGGGTCGCGGCGAAGACTTGTATCGGCGCGGTCTGTACACGCACTGGCAGCGGTCGTTTCTACACCCCAGCCTGGTCGCCTTTGACGCCCCGTCGCGCGAGGAATGTACGGTCAATCGCACTAACTCGAACACGCCGTTGCAAGCTTTGGCCTTGCTTAATGATCCGATCTATACGGAGGCCGCGCGCGTGTTCGCGCAAAACATTCTGAAGCATGGCGGCCAGACGCCGGGCGGACAAATTGACTGGGCCATCCGGCACGCGCTCGGCCGCAAACCTCACGCAAATGAACGCCGTGTGCTTGCCGATTTATACAGAAAGAATTGGTTGAGATTTCGACGCGATCCCGTTTCGGCGCGTGAGTTCATCAGCGTCGGCGACTACCCGCTGGCGAAAGAGTTGGAAGCGACAAGGCTGGCCGCGATGACGACAATCGCCCGAGCGATACTCAACTTGCACGAAACCATTACGAGGAATTGACCATTGCGGAATGCGGATTCCGGATTGCGGATTAGCAGATTAAGAGCAGACATGCTTCTTTCCGTTTCTTCAATCCGCATTCCGCGTTCACAAATCCACAATCGAAGAGAACGTTTCACCGAAGGAAAGATAATGAGCAGCGAAATAGAAGATCAACAATCCGCAATCCCAACTCCGCAATCCGCAATCGAAATCAACCGTCGCACTTTTCTCGGCAGCGGCTTTGCCGGACTCGGCAGCCTCGCGTTGAATGCGATGTTTGGGCAAAGCATGCTCGCCGCCAAAGCCTCGCAGTCCCCCCTTCAAAATCCGCAGTCGAATGAACGGTGGCGAGGCATCGTCAACCCGCTGCATCATCCGGCGAAAGCGAAGCGCGTTATCTACCTCTACCAGGCGGGCGGCCCGTCTCACCTCGAAACCTTCGACTACAAACCGAAGCTCGCCAAGATGCACGACAACCCGATGCCGGAGTCGTTCACAAAAGGGCAACAGATCGCTCAACTACAGGGCAAGCCTCTCACCTGCTTTGGTCCACAATTCGACTTCAAGAAGTTCGGCAAGTCGGGTCAGGAGATTTGCGAACTGTTCCCGGAGATCGGCAGCATCAGTGACGACGTGTGCATCGTCCGCTCGATGTGGGGCGAGCAGATCAACCATGACCCGGCGCACATGCTGATGAACACCGGCTCGATCATCGCGGGTCGCCCGAGCATGGGAAGCTGGGCGCTCTACGGTTTGGGAACGGAAACTGAGAACCTGCCCGGCTTTGTCGTGCTGATGTCAACCGGCAAAGGCGGCCAGCAACAACCCATCGCTTCTCGCCAGTGGTCAGCCGGTTTCCTGCCGAGCAAGTTTCAGGGGGTGAAGCTCAACTCGATGGGCGATCCCGTGCTGTACATCAATAACCCGCGAGGCTTGCGCGCCGCAATACAACGTGACTCGATTGAAGCCATCAACCAATTGAACAAAATGCAGTACGAAGCGGTGAAGGACCCGGAAATACTGACGCGCATCGCGCAGTACGAGATGTCGTTTCAGATGCAGACGAGTGTGCCGGGCTTGGTGGATATGAGCAGCGAGCCGCAACACGTCCTCGACATGTACGGAGCGAAGCCGGGCGACGGCTCGTTCGCGTCGAACTGTTTGCTTGCTCGTCGGCTTGCCGAACGAGGCGTGCGCTTTATCCAGCTTTATCATCGCGACTGGGATCATCACAACAACGTCAAGGCGAATGTCGAACTGAAGGCCCCGGA
This sequence comes from Pyrinomonadaceae bacterium, assembly GCA_013812565.1. Classification (GTDB taxonomy): domain Bacteria; phylum Acidobacteriota; class Blastocatellia; order Pyrinomonadales; family Pyrinomonadaceae; genus JACCTF01. Next base: position 3,054 of record JACCTF010000226.1, read on the forward strand.
GGTGGATCGTGCGACGGCTGCGCTCATCAAAGATCTCAAGCAACGCGGGATGCTCGAAGACACGCTCGTGGTATGGGGCGGAGAGTTCGGGCGCACGCCGATGTCGCAGGGAGGCAGCGGGCGCGACCATCACATCAAAGGCTTCTCGTATATGCTTGCGGGCGGCGGCATCAAAGCGGGCATCAACTACGGCGCGACCGATGAGCTTGGTTACGAGGCGGTGGAAAACCCCGTGAGCATTCACGATTTGCACGCGACGATGCTGCATCTGCTCGGCATCGATCACCTCCGCATGACGGTCAAGTTCCAGGGGATCGATGCGCGTCTAACCAACGTTTCGGGAGAAGTGGTCAAGGCGATTCTTGCATGACCTTATCTACTCTCGGCCGTCCTCGTTTGCTGATAAGAAATTGAAAGAGGCATGAAACTAACGTGCGAACGAGAGAGTTCACTTTCAGGTTTTTAGCCGCTCTACTATTAATCGGATGGAGCAGTTCGCCCGCGGCGGCTCAGAAGCGACCGCCGAACTTCGTCTTCATCCTTGTCGATGATCTCGGCTGGATGGATGTCGGGTGTTACGGCAGTCGCTTCTACAAGACTCCGAACATCGACAAACTCGCTCGTCAGGGAATGCGGTTTACCAACGCCTACGCCGCCGCCCCGGTCTGCTCGCCAACACGAGCGAGCATCTTAACCGGCAAGTACCCGGCGCGGCTCCACCTGACGGATTGGCTGCCCGGTCGCCCGGATCGTCGGGATCAAAAACTTGCGCGTCCGCAAATCGTGAACCAGCTTCCGCTTGCCGAAGTTACGATTGCCGAAGCCTTGAAGCAAGCCGGTTATGTGTCGGCGAGCATTGGCAAGTGGCACTTAGGCGGCGACGGCTTCGCTCCCGCACAACAAGGCTTCGACCTCAACGTTGCCGGGGATCACACGGGAACACCAGCCAGTTACTTTTATCCCTTCCGCAGTCAAAGTGTCGTGATGCCCCGGCTCGAACAAGGTCGAGAGGGCGAGTATCTGACTGACCGTTTGACTTTCGAGGCGGAGAAGTTCATCGAGGGGAACAAGGACAAGCCGTTCTTCCTTTATCTTCCGCACTACGCGGTTCATATCCCTCTGGTTGCCAAACGGGAACTGGTCGCAAAGTACCGACAGGAAACCAAACCAGGTCAAACTCAAAGCAACGCACTCTACGCGGCGATGATCGACAGCATGGATGAAAGCGTCGGACGCATCACGGGGAAGTTGGAAGAACTTAAAATTGCTGACAACACAATCATCGTCTTCACGTCTGACAACGGCGGGCTATCAGTTAAGGAAGGGCCACACACGCCGTCAACCTCGAACGCTCCGCTACGTACTGGCAAAGGCTACTTGTACGAGGGCGGCATCCGCGAGCCGTTGATCGTGCGCTGGCCGGGCGTGGTTAAACCCGGCAGTGTTAATCATGTGCCGGTCAGCAGTGTGGATTTCTATCCGACAATAATGGAGATGGCTGGGGTAAAAAATCAGCAGATGGTTGATGGAATGAGTCTCACGCCGTTGCTTAAACAAAGGGGCGGACTGCGGCGCGAAGAAATTTTCTGGCACTACCCGCACTACAGCAACCAGGGCGGCAAGCCGGGCGGGGCGGTTCGTCAAGGAGATTTCAAGTTGATCGAATTCTACGAAGACAATCACGCAGAGCTTTACAACCTGAAGCGGGACACCGGAGAAGCGAACAACCTTACGAACAAAATGCCCAAGAAGACTAGGGAACTGCGTCAGAAGCTGGCGGCGTGGCGAAACAGCATCGATGCCCAGATGATGAGATTAAATCCTCGCTACGAGGAAGCCGGCAGAGCAGCGCGCTCGTGTGCCGCGACAACAGTTAGTTACCACATCAACCTAACAACTTTCAAAGAATGATAGTGTGTCCCTAAAATGTTCCTCCCAGTAACACCAGGAATGATCGCCAGGGAATTCAACGTACTCATGCCGCACCCCATGATCACTCAAATCTTGATGTAACTTCCGATTGTGCTCAACCAATAGATCGTTACTGCCACAATCCATATGCAATGGAGGTAGAATGTTCTTGTTCTTTATCAGGTGATGTAAGACTGATTTATCTTCTTCGCTTTGCTGCCCATATAACTCTAATGGTTCCTCTACAAATAGCTTGAGCTGATCGAAATGAGTAATAGAAGAATGGACCGAGATGCCACTAAATTGTTCTGCATATTTGGCTCCCAGACGCAGGGCCCCATAGCCTCCCATTGAAAGTCCGGCAATAAACAGAGGAGATTGAGTTTCCAAACACGAAAAAGTTTCTCTGACACAGTCAATCACATCACTCATGATCCATCGCTCGTAATTAGCAGAATGATGAGGTAAGTACCCGCTGCCGTCGCCCCAGAGACCATCAGAAGGCATTACTAAAGCTATCGGACGGATGAGGTGTTCCTCGATCATTGCTAACGCAGTTTTATGTGCTCCAGCTCTATAAGCCCAGTGCCAGTGGCTTCCATGAGCACCATGCAATAGCAACGCGATGGGCAGTTGTGCTACTTGATCACAATCAGGAGGAATGAAGACTGTTATGTCGGCCCGTGCTCTCAGGGCCGGACTCTTAACAGTAATGAATCTAAGGTGATCCGTTTCATACTTCGGATCGGAACGCCGGATAATCCTAAATCTAGACTCTCGCTGCGACATAACAGTCTTCTCCTTGCCTAGAGGAAGCTCCATTATGCACTGCTAATTGTCCAGCTTTAATCACCCCACCTTGCATCACCGCAATGAACCGCGAACGATCTTCCAAGATAGAGATGTCTGCAAGTACGTCGCCATCAACCACAAGCACATCAGCGAGTTTACCGACTTCGAGAGTGCCGAACTCTTGCTCGCAATTCATGATCTCAGCGCCAGTTTTAGTGGCGCACACGATTGTTTCCAGCGGACTAAAACCAACGTGCTTGACGAAGAAGGTAAGTTCTTTGGCGTAGGTGCCGTGTGGGTTCCAAGCGAAGCCATAGTCGCCGCCCATACCCAGCCTGCCGCCCGCCCTAAGGATTCTGCGAGCGCTTTCAGCACCGCCCTCTAACGTCTCTTGATGTCCGTCAATGACCGCCTGTGGCATACCTAATTCTGGTCCGTTCGTGATGCTTGCATGTTCGAATTGAAGCGCAGGGATAACCGGGGTGTTCCGCTCAAGCAACATGTCCAGTGCCTCATTGTCCATAAACGTGCCATGCTCTAAGGTGTCGTACCCGGCCTTCAGGGCATTCTTGATACCTTCGGTCGCGCGGCAATGACCGGTAACTCTCATGTTGTGGTTGTGGGCCGTTTGCACGACCGCGTGCATCTCCTCGAAAGTCATGCAGAGAGTGTGGTGGTCGTTAGTGTCGGGCGCGGCGGCATCGCCTGTCGGGTAGGTTTTGACCCACTCCACACCGTCCTTGACAAGTTTGCGTACCGCGGCGCGAGCTTCATCCGGCCCATTAACCAATAACACGAGTCCTTCCATACCGATCTTACGGAAATCAGGGTTCCAGTCCATCAGACCGCCAACGCCACAGATTTCGCGTCCGCTCGCGGCGAGGCGAGGCCCCGGCACCAAATCCGCGTCAATGGCTTTCTTCAGCCAGACATCGACGTTAAACAGGCAGCCGCCGCTGCGTGCGGCAGTGTAGCCGCACGCAAGCGCCAGCTTTGCGTTGACAGAAGCTAAGAGCGTCACGTACTCGACCGGGTACTTGATGTCGAGGTCCTGCAGTTCGGAGACGTTGAAGTAGGTGGGATGGAAGTGCGCCTCAACAAGTCCCGGCATAATCGTTCCGCCACGAGCGTCAATCCGCTTTGCCTCTGGTGGCACTTGTGGCATTCCAGCACCTGGGCCGACGTAAGAGATGCGACCCTTCTGTACAACTAACGTTGTACCGAACGATGGGGGTGCTCCGGTGCCGTCGATTACGTGTCCATTGGTAATAATTATCGTGCCATTTGCAGCTTCCATTGTGCCCCCTTAAGGACATTAAAAGTTGTATGTAGTTTCTGAGTTCTGTGTGATTTCTGAATTGAAGCTAACGGTCGTTCACCGGTCGCCTAACACGGGTGTAAGTGGCATTCAGCAAATCTCATTTGCTAGCCGCCCATGCACGCGCGCACGTCGCGCCGCTCGCTCCGACGCATCTTCCACGACTAATCTGGTGAGGTGTCGAAATCAAAACAGATGCGTTGCTCACCTACGGCGCAACTGACTTTTCAAAAATCACCTGGGAGGTTTTCTCGAGAGAAGATCGCTAGATTAAGTCCCACGGCTTGCGAGCCTTGCGGCCGAGTAGTGCGGACGCTTCCCTGTCGCCCGCGAATTCCTCCTTGACCGCATCCCAGGTTAGTTTCCTGCGTGTCTTGTAGGCGATGTTGCCCAAGTGAGCGACCGCGGTCGAGCGATGACCTATTTCGACCTCCGCCGCGGGGACCTGCCGCGAGCGCACACAGTCGATGAAGTTCTTCACGTGCAGATCGGTGGCATCTTTCGCGGGAACGCGCTTCGATTCCATGCGGTAGCCCTCGGGCGGCGCGTTCATGTTCTGCAGACCGTCCCGGCGCATGGTTGCTTTCGGCTCGGGATAAATCTCAAAGCCGATCCGATCACAGAACAAGGCCCCGTTGGTTCCATAAAACGCTTCCCCGTGCGGACGATCATCTTTGTCGCGAGCCTGGTAGTAGGCCATCCCCGGTGTGCGCCCGCCCAGGCCGTGCGCGTTGAGGTTACAAGTCTCGTAGCTCAGGATAAATCCCGGATACTCGTAGGTGACCTGCAACACGTCCGGCATCTCTCCGCCATCCTTCAAAGTGAATCGACCTCCTGTGGCAACTACCGTCCGGGGGGCCTCAACGTTCATCACATGCTGCACCGTGTCGAGCCGATGTGTGCCGAAATCGGTCATCCAGCCGCCTGCATAATCCCAGAACCAACGAAAATTCCGTAGTAAGCGGTTCTGATTGAACGGGACAGAGGGTGCCGGGC
>JACCTF010000243.1 GCA_013812565.1 Pyrinomonadaceae bacterium
GATCTCTGGTGGAAGCGTAGCGCGTAAACCGTTTCATCCATGAGATTCCTTGTGCCATCAACGAAAACTGAATGACCCTGGGGGATTTCGGCCCACTTGACAGCAAGCGGACGGATGTTACCTATGAAGACTACAAAGGTCACAAGCTCGACCGACGAATGTTGGAGTTGATCCTTGAGGGCTGAAGTCTGAACACATTCCTAAAACAGCGCGGGTTTGGGAAATCAAGAAGGCAGCAGACCGTGCGGCGGCTCTCACCCGTCAACTGCCGGCTTTCAGTCGCAAGCAAATCTTGCAGCCTGGTTGTTTTCAACCATGCTTCTAGTCCCTAGGGGTCAACGCCTTTTCCAGCAGATCTTTGTCTTTGAGGATGTCTTGCTGGTATAAGGTTTTACTGCGTTGAAATTCCTTCTGAGCTTCCTCCTTTTTACCTACCTTTGCGTAAGTTCTCGCTAACAAGAAGCTGGCCTCCTTGGAACCCGGGACAAGCCTGGTGGTTTCGCTCAGATGCTTCAACGCCTCTTGGTAATTTCCCTGCTGGTAAGCTAATTTCCCCAATTCGTGCCGCGTCCCCGGATGATCCTGACGCAAGGCCAGCGCCTGGTTCAACCACCTTTCCGCTTCCCGATACTCGCGCTGCTCAACCAACAAGGACCCGAGGGCAAACGCGGCGGGGAAATTGTGTGGATCCAAGATGGCTGCGGTGCGCCACTGTTTAAGCGCCTCCGCAGGTTTGTTTTGTTTGAAGTAGGCACCGCCGAGATAAAAATAACCCTCGACGTTCTTCGGAGCCATTTCCACCATACGCTGAAATGAGTCGGCCGCGGGCACGTATTCTTTGAGAGCCAAATGGGCGAGGCCGAGCATGAAATGTACCTCAGGAGAGTCATCCTTTTCGCGGAGGACTTTCTCAAATATTTTGGCAGCCTCCTCATTGCGACCTACCTTTAGATAGGCGGTCGCTGCGCCGATAAGGATCGATATGTCTGGTGAAGGCAGGAGTTGATCGAAGGCCGCGGCAGCCTCCTTGAAGTGCTCGGATTGGACGTAACAAATGGCTAGAAGCTGCCGTGCGCGACGATCCTCTGGATTCTCCTTCAGAACGGTGCGCAACCAGGTTGCGGCATTATACCAATCGCTCACCTGGTAATAAGCGATGGCGACGTTGAATTTAACCGGCGTCAACGACGGATCAACCGCGAGGGCTTTTTTGTAAGCTGCGATGGCTTCCTTGTATTTCCCCTGCCTTCCTAAGACGACTCCCAGGTTGGTCAGAACAAGGACTGAGCGAGGCTCCTTCTGCAAGAGCACTCGGTAGTGATCTTCGGCCTCCGGGTAGCGACCTTGTTCCTGTAGTTTCCACGCGGTTTCAAAGTGGGAAGACGGGGGCGCTTGGCCGAAAACTGCCAATCCCTGCAGCAGCACGAGTACGAGCGCTAATTGCTTCATGGCCGTAAAGATTCAAGGCCCCCGGGTGGTTTACTGCTTCAGAATTCAATCTTCAACGCCAGTTGTGTCACTCTCGCGCTGCGGGCGCTTGTGACCTGACCGAAGTTGCCAGAGCCGAAAGAGGTGCTCACACCGTCGAAGTTGGGGTGGTTGAAGAAGTTGAACCACTCCGCACGAAGCTGCACCTTAGCTTGTTCGCGAATCGCAAAACTCTTGAAAAGCGAAAAATCCCAGTTGTGTATCCCCGGACCACGGATCAGGTTTCGACCCGCGTTTCCGAAGAATCCGAAGGGGGGCGCTTCGAAGGCCGCGGTGTTGAACCACTGGGCGATTGTCTCTGGCCCTTTGGAAGAAACTCCGGTCTTCACGTTCGGTCGATTGGCAAGGCCGATGGTACCGCCCGTCAGCCCAACATTGCGGGGAGTTCCGCTCTGGAATTGGGTAACGCCGGAGATTTGCCACCCGCCGAACAGCTTGCCGGTCAGCTTCGACTGATCGCGAAGAAACGGCAGCTCATAAATGTAGTTGAAGATCAGCATGTGGGTCCGGTCGAAGTTGGCAAGGGCACGTTCAGCGCGCAGGTTGTAACTGTTCTGCGGGTTCTCACCGAAGTCGCTGGCATCAGTGATAGCGCGTGACCAGGTGTAGGAAGTGTCAAACAATAAGCCACGCGCCAGCCTGCGCTTGAAGGTGAACTGCATCGAGTGATAAGTGGAAGATGCTGTGGTTTCGATCTGGCTGATGTTGGTAAAACCCTGGTATGGCCGGATAAGCTCGGCGGGGATTGTTCGGGTGTTGAGTCGCGTGTCGAAATCGAAACCGCCCGTTGGCAGCGGTTGATTAATATTCCTTGCGCGATCAAGGTGAGTGCCCCGGGTTCCCACATAGGCTAGCGAGACGGCCGTTCCGGGCACAAGTTCGCGCTGGACTTCGAGGCTGTAGGTCTGAGTCATCGGGACTTCGTAGACAGGGTCGAGCGAATTGATGCTGATCGGTCTAAGGGCCCCAATCTGGCCGGCAGAAGGATTATCCAGCAGTGGATTGAAGACCGTCACCAGACGTGCCCCCGGCGGGTTGCTTACCATGCGGTAGGTGTCGTTGCCCTCAACCCGGTAATAGCCGACACCGTAGCCGCCGCGAATCGCCCATTTGCCCGCCCCGGTCGGGTCATAGGCGAATCCCAAACGAGGGCCGAATGTCCACGGATGGTTTTGCACCAACCCACGAGACAGGCCATCCTTGACGCCGATAATGCCGTTGAGCGGATCGCCCGATCCGGGCAGGATGTTGCCGTTGGGCAACACGGTCACAGCCTTGGCTGGGTCGTAGCGGTCCGTCCGGAAGGTGCTGATCAAGTCGTTCGCTTCGTGCAGGTGCGGGATGTAGAAGTAGCGGACCCCTAGGTTGAGCGTCAGGCGAGGAGTTGCCTTCCACGTGTCCTGGACGAACAACTCTAATTGCGGGTAGTCATAGCTGGGTGCGAGAAGCTTGTCGAGTTCGCTGTAGGAGTTGGCGCGCCCGAGCAGAAAATCGGCAATCGGATGATTGGTGAAGCTACCGCTGAAGCTGAATCCGCCCTGATCGGCCGGATTCACCTGCGATTCCACCGGGGTTTTAGAAAACTGGAAGGTGCCTCCGAATTTGAGCGAGTGAGGGCCTACTGCCTTTGACACAATGTCGGTTAAGGTCGAGATATTATGGTGAGCCCACCAAGGGTAATAGCTCGTGTCGACATTGCCCCAACCTTGTGAGAAGGAGAGATTCGGGATTTTATTCGGTCGCCCGGCAACGCGCGGGAACAGGCGCGGGATGTTCAAACCGGCGGGCTCTTCGAATGCGCCACGCAACCGCACGGCCCTTTTTTCTTCAGGCCCGTAGTTACTTCCGTGGGCGAAGGAAAACTCATGCAACAGCGTTGGGTTAACCGCGCTCGTCACCTTAGCCAAGAAACTCTTCCCCGGCACATCCAAGGTCGAGCTGATGTTGGAGAAGGAATGTCCGCCCCAGAGGACGCCTGGTAAATCCTGCACCCAGGTATCCTGGATGTAGCGCACCATGAGCTGAGTGCCACCCGTCAGCTGGTGAGTCAAATTCAAGGCCTCCTGGCGCCAGTCTTCCTTCTCGCCCGCATTCTCCTGGATGTTGAGAAAACCGGTGGTGTTCGGTTGTGGAAAGACATTCTCGAGGAGCAAGAGCGCGTTCCTGTTGAGCCTGGCGGTTGGAATGCGGTTGCCCGGGAACGGCTGTCCCGTATCCGGATCTATAATCGGCGTGCCGGTGCGGGCCGCCTCAGCCGAAAAATCTCCCGCACGCATCTGAAGAGTGGGCGTCGCGGCGCGGAAGATCCGCTGCGTTCGTCTCCGCCGCCACTCCTGCGCGAAGAAGAAGAAGGTTTTGTCTCGATCCTGGTTATAGAGGCGCGGGATGGTGATCGGACCGCCGATGCGGTAGCCGAAGTTATTGTAGCGGAGGGTCGGCTTGGACGCGGCGAAGAAGTTCCTCGCGTCCAGCTTGTCGTTGCGTAGGTATTCGTAAACCGCTCCATGAAATTCTTTCGTGCCACTGCGGGTCACGACCAGGATGTTAGCACCTCCCGCCGTCCCGTATTCTGCCGAATAGTTGCTTGTCTGCACCTTGAATTCACCGACGGTTTCCATCCCTGGCGAGGTGAACATCACGGACTGGCTGCCCATGTCAGTGTTCTCGACGCCGTCGACGAGCAGACCGCTGTAGTCAGCACGCTGGCCGTTGATGGCAAACCCTTTATTGCTGTTAAAACCAACGCCGCCCTCGTCACCCGTCATACGCGAAGCCCCAGGCATCAATTGCTGTAGCGAGGTGAAGGTGCGTCCATTGACCGCCAGGTCTGTGATCTGCCGTGTGTTTACGGTGTAGCTAAGATCACCTTTTTCGGTATCCACGACCGGCGCCTCGCCCGTGACGGTCACCGTCTCGGCAACACCACCAACATCCAGGACTAGGTTGATGCCGAGCCGGTCAGCCACGCTGAGATTAATACCTGTTCGGACTGTGGTCTTGAAGCCTGTCGCTGTAACCGAGATTTCATATTGACCAATCGGGAGCGAATAGGCGACGTAGGCACCATCGGAATTGGTCTCGACCGCCCGTTCCTCGTCGGTGCCCGTGTTACGAACAATCACGCGTGCGCCGGGGATGACTGCGCCGGATGACTCAGTGACGATGCCCGTGATAATTCCCGTAGTCTGCGCGAAGGCTGCAGACGAGAGAAGCACAAACAGAAATGTCGCAAAGCCCCATGAAACTATCCTCCTGCTGAACATAAGACAGATCTCCTTTCTTGTTGATCATTAGCCTAGAACTGGATCACGCGAGGCAGCTACCAAACATGTTAGTTAGATCGTCACACGCCTGACGGTATATCATCCGGGTAACGCGATTAGCGTTACCATGTGCTGTAAGGCGATATTGAAGTGTGGTGTCGTGGCTTGCCGTTGCAAATCTGCGCCGCTGAAATCGTGCGGATGCTTAAAGGCGTGGTGAGCAAAGATCATGTTGACATGCACAGCTGCCTCCAAGATCGTTCTCGAATCTGGTTAAGCGGTTCAAAGGACGTGAATTGCGCTTGATGGTTACCGAAATACTAATGAAAGCTACACCAAAATTTAGAGTGGGCGGCAATATAACATGACTTGTGGGAATGAAACTATCATACCGCTTGTCGCGGCCTCAGCTTTGAGCATCGCCAATGTCTCCTGCGCCGTTCGGCCCGCGTGCCGTGATGTAGCGGTTGATCGTGGCAGCGAGATTGTTTAGCTCTTCGGTCAAAGCTTCGATCTGCGTGTTATGCTTTTGCAGCAAGCCGGTGATGGCCGTTTGACTTTTAATGAACTGACAAACAGAGGTACTGACTTCATCGAATCCGCATCAACGACAGTTCGGCACAAGGGTAGTAAGTCATGAACATCGCTAAGAGAAAAATCTACGATGCGTGTGTCATCGGCTCGGGCGCGGCGGGCGGGTTTATGGCGAAGGAACTGACGGAAGCGGGAGCCAAGACAATTCTCTTGGAAGCCGGGCGCAGGGTGGAACCGGCGGAACTGGCAGTGCATGACTACCCGTACGAGTTGCCGCGTCGCGGTTTCTACCCGAACCCCCACACGCCGCTCTACCCGGATTTCCCAAGATACGAAAATCAGGGCCGAGACCCGGTCGGCATCAGCACCCTGCGCGCTCTGGGCGGACGCACATTGCATTGGAATGCCGCTGTATTTCGTTTCTCTGAAGACGATTTTCGTGAGCGATCACTAAACGGCGTTGAGGAAGATTGGCCGCTCTCATACCGGGAGCTGGCGCCAATCTATTCTTACGTGGAACGCATCCTTCCGGTTTGCGGGACCCGCGAAAACTTAAAGGAGGTGCCGGATGGAGAGTTTTACGCTCCGCCCCCTCGCCTACGGTGTTCGGAACAGATCGCCAAGAAGGCTTGCGAAAAACTCGGGCTGCGGTTGATCCCCACACGTAAAGCCTTGTTAGTTGGTAGAAGTAAAAGTTTGGCGGGGCGCGCCCCATGTCATTACTGCGGTCACTGCATGAGCGTCTGCGATGTCGGGGCGATCTTTACCAGCACTAATACGACGATTCCGCAAGCGCTCGCCACCGGCAACCTCACTTTGCGCACAAACGCGCTCGCCAGACAGATTCTCGTGGACGAGCGAGGCCGCGCGTCGGGCGTGGTTGTAATTGATCGAACCACGAACAAAGAAGAAGAGATACGCGCCCGCGTGGTGGTGGTGAGTTGCGCCACCGTCGAGTCGGCACGGCTGCTGTTAAACTCGCGCAGCGAAAAGTTTCCGAACGGCCTCGGCAATTCAAATGACGTGGTTGGGCGTTACCTGCACGGGCACAGCGTCTCGAACCTCACCGGCTACCTCACAGACCTGGTCGGCACTCCGCCCGTCAACAATGATGGGGCGAACGATCATGGTTATATTCCACGCTTCAATCATCTGCGCGGGCAGCGTGGGTACGCAGGCGGTTTCCACATGCAGACACAGTACCTGAGCTTTATGCATCCGCATCACGTGCGCAGCCTTCCCGGTTTCGGTTCTTCATTCAAGAAACGAGTCAGAGACTTGCACCCTGCGTTGCTGCATTTCGGCGGCTTCGGCAAGGTGCTGGCGCGGCCAGAGAATCGCGTCCTGGTGGACCGGAGCAAAACGGACTCATACGGCATTCCGATCCCGATCATCAAGTTTGAGTTTTGCGATAACGACCGGTTGCTCTTCCGTGACATGGTCGCCAATATGGAAGAGATTTACCACACCGCTGGGATTGAACTTGTGTCAAAGCCGAGCGACGTCAGCGGCTTTGCCAGTCATGAAGTCGGGACATGCCGGATGGGCACCAACCCGAAGACATCAGTGCTAAATTCTTACTGCCAAAGTCACGAGGTACCGAACCTCTTTGTCGTCGATGGAAGCTCGTTTACCACGTTCCCTGAGAAGAACCCGACACTGACGATCATGGCTTTGGCCGTGCGCAGCGCGCGCTACATCGCTGAAGAAAGAAGAAAAGGGAACTTGTAGCCTGGTGAACAGCCGCTTGTTCAATAATAGTTGGGTAAGAAGCTAGGCAAGGTTACACCGGAGGAATTACAAGACATCATTGAAGGGCTGAACGAAATCATCGGGGCATGACAAGTCATCAGAGCGTGTGAAAACTCATCGATCTCGTTCCTGAAACATATCATCGCCGCTTCTCATCTGAAACCTCTTTGCTTTTTCTAGCGTAAGAAAGTAACTTGCCGCTTCGGGTCTTTCGCCGAAGGGTTTGCACTCGGTAGATTTCACCGCGACACATCGGTTTACCATTCGCCTTGGAACGTAAGCACGTCCTCGGCTTCCTTAGTTTAAGCGTGTGTGCCGCCGGTTGATAATCTCCAGGTCTGGTGCGTTCTGGTCGTCGCGCTCTTTCCGGACGATGTAGTTGCGAAGTGCAAACTTGATGAACTCGGAGCGGTTACTCGACTCTCCAGCTAAGCGGTCAACAGCTTTGGCGAGACCCACAAACCACGCTGAAGATTAGATCGCGTCTTCGTGCTCCTTAACTTGAGTTGCGGTAAAAAGCTGACCTACGGCAACAAGGACAAAAGGCTTATAGCCTCGGCGGCGCAGGCTTGATCGGAGATTGGAACGATAGCACGCCTTTCGTCTTGACCTTCCGGCGATACACCTTGTCGCCGCAGGTCACGTAGAGTTGGTCCAATCCCGGCCCGCCGAAGACCGCGTTTGAAAGCGTTGCCCTCTGCGGCTTCGCGATGATCGCGTTCACACGACCGGCTTGATCGCAAACCTGTAGTCCCATCCGTGTGGCGACGTAGAGACGCCCGTCCGTGTCTACCGTCATGCCATCGGCTCCGCTCTCGGTCGTGCCTTCCGGGATGTGCAGATGAAAGTAAGGCTGCTTGTGGGCGAGCGATCCATCCGGCCGAATCTGAAACGAATAGACGAGCTGTCCGGCCGTGTCAGCCACATAGAGCAGGCTCTGATCGGGCGACAACAACACGCCGTTCGGACGATTTATCCCTGCGTCTACTTCGCGCTTCTGACCATCGGGCGCGACGAGCCACAC
>JACCTF010000254.1 GCA_013812565.1 Pyrinomonadaceae bacterium
GTCGTCAATCCGCGCTTCAACTACTCGTTTCTCTTTGGTCGCCACAGCCTCAAGACCGGCTACGAATATCAATCGGTCAACACCGAGATCGAAGACTTTCATCCGAAGTATGGACAAGATACTTACGGCGGTCAGTTCAGCCGCCCCGCAGGCGTCGCCACCAACACCGCGAACGCATCGCTCTATAACTTCGCGGACTTCCTTTTCGGCGCACGCAGCAACTACGCTTTGGCAAACACATTCATCGCCAACTATCGTCAGCGAATGCACTTCGCCTACATTCAAGATGACTTCAAAGTGAATCCGAAACTCACGCTCAACTTAGGGCTGCGCTACGAGTTTGCGACTCCGCAATATGAGCGCGACAACCGCTTGACCAACTTTGATCCGGCGACCAACACGCTGATCCAAGCACGCGACGGCTCGCTCTATGACCGCGCGCTCGTCGATCCTGATAACAACAACTTTGCGCCGCGCGTCGGCTTCGCTTACAACGTCACGCCACGCACCGTCCTGCGCGGCGGCTACGGCATCAGCTACATCCACTTCAACCGACTTGGCGGCGAAAACATACTCGCCTTCAACGGTCCACAGATCGTTGGCGCGAGCATCCCGCAGAACATCTCAACCACCTCGGGCGGCGTGACGACCCCCGTGCCGCTCTGCACGGGGAACCAATCTCTCAACTGCTTCCGGCCCACGCAAGCCGGTTATCCTGAAGGCTTGGTTGACCCGGCGAACTTCAGCACACAAACCGCGCGCGTCAACTACGCTCCACGCGACACGCCGACCGCTTACGTACAGAGCTATCATGTCTCCGTGCAGCGCGAGATCGTTCGCAACCTGCTCGTCGATGTCGCTTACGTCGGCAATCGCAGTCTGCATCTCATCGTCTTGGCCGACTACAACCAAGCGCGCCCGAACGCGCCCAACGAAAACCTTCCAGTTCGACAACGCCGTCCCTTCCCGAGCTTCGACTTCATTCAAGCGGCGCTGCCTGCCGGCTTCGCCAACTATAACGCGCTGCAAATCAAACTCGAACGCCGCTTCACCGATGGCCTCTATCTGCTTAACTCGTTTACTTACTCGAAAGCGATTGACAACGGGGCGGGTCACTTGGAAACCGCGGGCGGTGACAACTCACGCATCAACTACTACAACCTCGCCGGCGAAAAAGGTTTGTCGAGTTATGACCAACCAGTCAACAACACGACGAGCCTTGTCTTCGATCTGCCGTTTGGCAGAGGACGACGGTTCGGTAGCGACGTGCCACGAGCACTTGATGCTGTACTCGGCGGCTTCCGTTTGACGCTTATCAACACGATGACGAGCGGGCAGACGGCCAACTTGAGCTACAGTCCGGCGACTGAGTTCAACATCGGCGCGCCGATCACCTATCGCCCGAACGTCATCGGCGATCCGGTCACGCCTTCCGGCGAGCGAACAATTGACAACTATCTAAACCGTGCGACCGTTCTTATCCCGAGTGACCGCAGCCAACCGTTCGGCACGGCGGGGCGCAACACGGTGCGCGGCCCGGCGTTCTTCCAAACCGATTTGGGCTTGCACAAACAGTTTCCGTTGTTCAATGAAACAACGCGCTTAGAGTTTCGCGCCGAAGCTTTCAATCTGTTCAATCACACAAACTTCGGCGTGCCTAACACGAACATCTCAAGCACCGGCTTCGGTCAGATTCGCAGCACGTTCCCGGCGCGTGAACTACAGTTCGCTCTGAAGCTTTACTTCTAGAGCGCTTTGCAAATAAGAAGATTGGAAGACCTCACCGCAGAGGCCAGAGAGCAGAGACGCAGAGGTTCGCACAGAGTTGAGGGGATTCTTTATCTCTGCGCGACCTCTGCGGTGAGATACTGCATGCCATACACATTGGCTGAAATGTTCTCTAAACAGCGAGCGCTGCAATGTAGCGGAGGGATGTATTGCGATGAATCACTTGAAGAACCATGAAGACAAAACTGCCGCTCGCAACATCTTTTCACGCCGCAGCTTTTTACGGGTCACCGGATTAGCAACGCTCGGCGGTGCCGCTCTACCATTCGTCGCTCGCGGCGCTGAACCCGGCAGTGAGTTGCTGACAACATTTGAGCAAGAATCAACCTCAAGCAGGCGTGCTCCCACGAACAATCGTTACTTCTACTTCGCGGTGATCGCCGATACGCACATCATCGACGATTTCTACAAAGGCCCTGAAGGCAACGCGCTCGACACCGAAACGATCTTCCAAACGACCAAGCGATTGGAAGCCGCACGCACAGTCATTAATAATTTGAACCCGCCCATCGAGCGCGTCTTTCTCGTCGGCGATTACTTCCACGATTACCCTTCAATCGAACACGACTTCTACTTCAAGAATCAAACGCGCCTCGATCATGCCAAAGCGCTCACCGACGGTTTCAAGATGCCCGTTCACGTCGGCTTTGGCAATCACGACTACGCCGTACCGAAAGTTTCGCGCGAGATGTCGCATCAACTCTTCCGCGAGAAACTGAAGCTCAAACCCTACTACTCAGTCGAGCACAAAGGGTACAAGTTCATTCACTTGAATAATTTCCTGGGCGAGACATGGAACCCAGCTAGCAAGGACTACAACCGCGGCACCGGGTCGCTGGGGCTTGAGCAACTAGGTTGGTTCGAGGCGCAACTGCGCGAGCGCCGCCCCACCTTCGTCTTCATTCACTACCCGCTTGTGGCAGTCCGAGACCGCGAGCATCTCGATATGGGCGCACACACCTTGATCAAGAAGTATAAGGAGACGATTCAACTGGTCGTCGCCGGTCACTGGCATAAATGGATTGATCTGGCGCGCACCTTCGGCCCGCAACATTATGTAATGGGATCAACCAGGTACGATCAGGACGCCTACATGATCGTTCAAGTGGATGCCAGGAAAGGCACGCACCAGATACTCAATCTCAACCTCGTCGATTGGTCAACACACTACAGCCAGCCGTACGGTCGTTGATTACCACAGACTCTAAATCGAAGCACCCCGCAATGGAACACTTGTAGGGCCGTTGGTATCTACACAAGTATTGGCAAGCTGCTTTAGCCACGAAGTGGCGAGATTCAACAGCCCGGCGCACCGCGCCGGGGTCCACGTCCAGCTTCCGTCCAAGCCCTGCAAGGGCGACATATCAGTTATCTCGCCCTTGCAGGGCTGCGGATCAAGGTCTACTCGTTACCCGGCGCGATGCACCGGGCTGTTGAATGCCGCTCTTTCAGAGCTAATGCCAACCTTGTATGTTTCGATTTAATTCCTGCGAACACTCTTTGTTGTAGTAACGCTATCCGGCAGAGCAAAGGCAAAGAGCGCGCTTCCCGAAGGGATGACCACGTATTGCTTCCCTGCCACCTCATAACTCATCGGCGATGCCCACACAGCGATGCCTGTCTGCCGGTGCCAGAGTTCTTTACCCGTTCGTGCATCGAAGGCGATCAGGTATCCCTCCATGTCACCGGCGAAAACCAAGTTACCGGCGGTCGAAAGCGTGCCCGCCCACGGAGCTGAGTAGTATTTATATTCCCACTTGAGCGCCCCGGTTCGCGGGTCGAGCGCGCGTAAAGCCCCCCACGGTTTCTCTCCCGGCGCAGCCTGCACACCTCCGCCGACAAACAAGCGGCCTTCCCTGTAATCCTGCGGAAAATTGTAAAACTTGTCGCACTGCTCGCGAACCGCCACATAGAACAGCCCGGTCGCGGGGTTGTATGAAGGTGACCACCAGTTGGTCGCGCCGACTATCCCCGGACAGACATAAGTGCCCTGCGGAGTCGGGGCGGTGTTCGGCAGCATCACCGGTTTTCCATCAGCCCCAATCTCTTTCGCCCAAGTGACGCGGGCGAACGGTTTCGCGTGGAGGAGTTTGCCGTTGGTGCGATCAAGCACGTAGTAGAAGCCGTTGCGATTCGCTTGCACAAGCAGCTTGCGCGGCCGCCCCTCGAACTCCATATCCAGGAGCATCGGGACTTCGTTCGCATCCCAGTCCCACAAGTCATGAGGAGTAAATTGGTAATGCCATTTGAGCTTTCCTGTGTCGGCATCAATGGCGACGACGCAGTTGCTATAGAGGTTGTCTCCCTCGCGCTCGTCGCCGTAATGATCCGGCCCGGGATTGCCGACGCCCCAGTAGATCAAGTTCAACTCGGGATCATAGGTGCCGCTCATCCAGGCCGGAGCGCCGCCGGTCTTCCACGAATCTCCCTCCCAAGTTTCATGACCCGGTTCACCCGGCCCGGGGATCGTGTAGAAACGCCAGAGGCGCTTGCCGGTCTCCGCCGAGTAAGCGTCGATAAAACCGCGTATGCCATATTCGCCGCCTGAGACGCCGACGATAACTTTATCCTTCACCGCAAGCGGGGCGAGCGTGAAGAAATATCCCTTCTTCCTTTCCTCCGCTACCACATCCCACACGACGCCCCCGGTCTTAGCATCCAGCGCGACGACATGCGCATCAAGCGTTGCCATAAAAACTTTGTCACCGAGCACGGCAAATCCACGGTTGGCCCCGCCGACTTTCTCAGGCAGTTGACGCTGGTAACGCCATAGCACGCGGCCCGTCCTGGCATCCAGAGCGAAGGCGCGGTTGTCTTGGCCGGTGACGTACATGATGCCGTCGACAACCAGCGGTGTGGCTT
>JACCTF010000278.1 GCA_013812565.1 Pyrinomonadaceae bacterium
ATCGTCAACTTAACGATGCCAGCATGCTGCAGCTCTGAACCTGCTGCATAATCGGTTGATGCACGTTGCCAAGCGCTTCTTCCGCAAGCTGTTGTCGGGTTTGCAGTACGTGCCGCGCGTCATCATCACCGACAAGTTGAGGAGCTACAGCGCGGCGATAGCTGAGGTCATGCCTGGTGTTGAGTATCGACAACATAAAGGATTGAACAACCGCGCAGAGAACTCACACCAGCCGACCAGAGTACGAGAGAAGGTCATGAGACGGTTCAAATCAGCCGGTCAGGCACAATGCTTCCTCTCTGCCTTCAGCATCATCGCATCGCACTTTCGACCACGCAGACATCTACTTAAAGCTGAGCGCTACCGAGCGGAGATGAAGTCGAGGATTGCGACGTGGGCTGAGATAAGTTGTGTTCAGTTGGCAGCTTGAAGCAGACTAAAGTTGAGCGAGGAAGTCGCCGAAGGGGAAGGATTCTATTTGTTCTTTTGTCGAATCCATCTCTGTATCAGGTTAAGTTGACAATACCTCAAGAACCCATTGCTGCAACACAACCTCGAAGAATCACTGCCAAGATTTGTTAATGATCACTGGGACTTCTGAGCCGCCTTGTTCAATTTTTCGCTGCTCTTCTTGATCCCCTCGCTCAGTTCGATGATCCCTTTCAGGTCTCGCCGCGCTTTAGCTGACAATTCAGCATCAACTACTCCGGCACTCTTGAATACAGAGTTGTTCACGAACCCGGCGATCAATTCATTCAATGCCGAGAGCGATTACTTCAGTTGCGCAGGCTCCGCTCCGACCTCCGTCTTCGGGCGCTTCGTGCCCTTCTCGGGCTCGGGTAGCGCCATATTGTACATGAGCCGTTCGGCACGCTTCTTCACCTCCGACGCAGACTTGGCGATGAACTTGAAGTCGAGCGCGCCCTCCCGCGAGACCGTCTGCGCCATGTCGTTATTGACGGCCTGAAGGCGCATGAAGTCTTCCCTGATCTGCGCCAAGGCTAACTGTGGCTCCCGCCGCTCAACAGGTCTGCGGGCTTCATTCTCCAACATCCTGAGGTTGAACTGACGGTCGCGCAGATCGCGTTCACGCATCTCACGTTCGCGCGTCTCGCGCATCTCCCGCTCGCGGTTCCCGCGCTCTCGTTCGCGCTCAGAGTCATTGCGCCCGCCCCTTTGACCAGGGTCGGAGTTGTCTTGCTGACCCGAAACCGAGGGCGTGATCGCCGATGCGAAGACGACAGCTGCTGCGACAAGCCGCAACATAATTGTAGACTTCATCTCTTACTGCATTTCTTCTTGCTCGCTGGTTTAGCGGCCTTGCCAGCACTGGCATTAACCATCAGCCGAGATCTTGCGCCCGCTTTTTAAGTTTCTTGGTTGCCTTATCTTCCACCATAAGGGGCGATAGCCGCGGCTCGTGTTGGTTGTTCTTACTCTTCATATCTTCCCTTGGTATTGTCAAGTTAAATCGCTAGAGGTGCAACACGAACAGCTTGAAGCAGGTGATCATCTGGCTAGTAAGTTAAGGAGACTTGGCTTCTTTTGTCTTTCCGGCATCTTCATCACGTTAACTTGACAGTACCCCCTCCGCTGATGAACTGGCTCTGGCTGCCGATACCGCCAAAGGCACTAGGCCCAAAATCTGCTTCCTGATCTTGCTCAAAACTTTTCAGCGGCTCGGTTATTTCGTGCGGCTAGGCGATCTGCCCAAGCCAATCGCGGAACATTTCTCACTCCTGTTCGGTGTGCACCATGGCGCGATTGAATGGGAGGCATATGATGAATCGCGTACTCGTCGGCGACACGTGGCGCTGATTCGTGAATATCTCAATGTGCGTCCGTTTGATGAGTCCGCACAGCAGGTGGCAGAGACAACTTTCCGCACAGACCAGAGAAGACCTCGCTGATCTGGTCAACGCGGTCCTCGAAGAGGTGGTGCGACAACGCTATGAACTGCCCGGTTTCCGCGCTCTCCTGGATGCCGCGCCTGATCCGCGCTGAGATCAATCGCCGCTATTATCAGAGCCTTCGGTCCGCGCTCGGTGCGCAACGCCGTCACCTGATCGATGACCTGCTGCTGACTGACGGAGCCAGTCGCCGTTCGCGCTGGCAAAGCATCAAGCTTGATCCGGGTGAGCCGACCCTGAAATAATTTCGCCAACTGGTAAAGCGATTGAAATGGCTGTGGCCGTTGCGCTTGAAATGAGACGATCCACACTGTTGGCGGCTGAGATTGTTCACGAGGGCGACTCCTTGTCATGAGATGTGGCCCTTGATTACAGCGAGTCGCTCCTGTTTATTCAACCGCTCAGCATTACTTCTTTATCACTACCCGGTGTCGAATCTTTAATTTTACGCTACGTTGTTGCGTTTGTAACGTCACCTGAAAGTTAGCGCGGGCGGTAGGAGACCGCCGCATAGATAATAAGGCTGTTACCTTGAGAGCGGGAATCAGCATCCTCGCGCGGCACGATTCTGATCGTATGCTCACCCGGTTTTAGTTTGTAGGTGTGCCAGAGCGTGCCATCAGTTATATTGGCGGCGGCATAAGACTCGATGACACCGACTCGCTTGCCGTCGAGATAAACATCGGCGCGACCACCCGTAGCAGAATGCGCGCCGATGACCGCTATCGCCGTTCCCGTAAACTGCAATGTCGTTTCTGCACCCTCACCGCTTGTCATCTTGCCGACAAACCCTCTCTTATCGCTTCTGCCTGACTTGCTCGACCACTCGCCTTTCCATTCCCAAGCCGCATCGTTCGTCTCAAAGAGCATGTCTTGCACGCCCATGTCCCACTGTTCCAATCTCGGCGGCTGTGGCGTTTGAAAAGGAATGATGATTTCTTGTCGTGTCACTTTTCCTCCGACCTTTTCAATGATTTTTAAGGCGCGCGCGATCGTTGATCTTGTGATGTCCTCAAACGAATAATCAGTATAGGTAAATTTACGCTCCGCTATTGCCGCGAACCCTGATTTCCATTCATCCGGTATCCGCGAAAATCCCAGCATCACGCCGAGTATTCCGGTGACACTCGATGCGTTACAGTCAGAATCCTGTCCGCTACGGGTGGAGATTTCTAACGTCTTCTTAAAATCCCCGTCGCCATACAACAGACCGAGAGCGACGTATGCGCCGTTGAGCCGCGCATCAATATTGAGGGGTTGGTGCGCGCCGCCGGGACACGAATCTTCCTTGTTCCATTTGTCCTCGATTAACTGCCAAGTCTTCTTCCAGTCATCAGGATTTTCTTTTGACCAACCCAATACATCTCGAATGATTTCTCCGTATCCGCTCTGCTCTGGGATGCCGGACAACCCTTGCTCGACCACGCGGCGCGGGTTCTTCTCAAAGAAAGCAACCGAGTACATCCCTGCGATGAACATCCCGCCGTAAAGACCGTCGCCGTAGCTCATCACGCCCCCGACCCGCTCGCAATACTTGTTAGATTCTTGCGGCAGACCCGGCGTCATCAATCCGATGAAGTCCGCCTCAATTTGAAAGTCTATGTCGTTGGCGTGAACGTTGTACTTTGGATTGCCGGAAAGCGGCGCTTTGATGCCACGATTGAGCAGCCGTCTGGCGGCGGCGTTGGCGTGCCAGAGCGGGTACTTGGAGTTTTTGAACGCTTCACCGTACTGCTCTGTGGTCGCGTCCAAACCAACCCGATCCATTACTGCTGCGAAAGTCATTTCGACGTAGAGATCATCCTGTTTAATCGCGTTCGTGATTCGCACGGGCGTCCACCTCAGATAATCGCCGAGATTATCATCGATGATTTTGCCGTTTGACTTAAACTCGGTCGGTGCGCCGTAAGCGACGCCAATCATCTGTCCCGCCCAGCCGCCGCGAACCTTATCTACCAACAACCCCCGCGCAATCCGTCGCGGCGCACGCGCATCTTTCGTTCTTAGGAATGTGTGTTCCGCGGAAAAGTTGAGAAGCAGCACAATGGCCATGGATATTCG
>JACCTF010000281.1 GCA_013812565.1 Pyrinomonadaceae bacterium
CCTGACGACCGGCGTGAGGTGGATCATAATGTGGGCTGAGGAGCCGACATCGATTTTGTAGCCGGGGATCAAATCATCCTCAGTACAGACCGCGCCGCCGACGATGTGGCGACGTTCAAGAACAACGACACGCAAACCTGCCTTCGCCAGGTAGCATGCACACACCAGTCCGTTGTGGCCGCCGCCGACGATTGCGACGTCATACGAGTCAGCACTACTCATTCGATGTTCGAGCCTTGCATCAACGGGTTATTCGCCGTCATCATAGCTGCGGGAACCGCAACGGGCAAAACAAGGAAGCAGACAAGACTCTAAGGTGACTGAAATCGTTTCTGTCGAAGGAGCCGCACACCAGGCGGATCAAGCAGCAGGGCAAACGGCTTGTCCGGTCTGCGGACGCGAAGCTCCCGAAGGACTTACTTCCCTCGTCGTTCTTCCCGAAGAATTACAAGCGACGATTGCGGCGAATGCTTCGGCGAATGTTCTTCCGGCGGGAGTGTGCGCACGTTGCATTCGGCTATTTGAACGCGCGCGAATTCAACTTGCTACCGATGCAGTAATTTTTGAGCAGGGCGGGAGAGTTCTGCCGACGCCTTTGCGCCTCGACTCCCATGAACGCTTTACGGGGCGCGGCACCACAATCGCTTTTCTCGATTCAGGATTCTATGCCCACCCCGATCTCACCATCCCGCGCAACCGCATACTCGCTTACCACAGCATTGTGCCGCGAGATTTTACGGGCGCACACCCGCCGCTGGAGCAGCCTGACGCGGCAAGCTGGCACGGCATGATGACCTCCGTCGTAGCTGCCGGTAACGGCTGGCTCTCAAACGGCTTCTACCGCAGCATCGCGCCCGAAGCAGATACGGTTCTGGTTAAGCTCAGCACATCGGGTCGCATTCCGGAAGCGAACATTCAACAGGGTTTGGAGTGGGTGCTGGCCCACCGCGAAGAATATCGGATTCGCATTGTCAACATCTCAGCAGGCGGAGACAACGAAGAATCCTACTTGCACAACGATCTGGCGCGGAAAGTAGAACAAGTCGTGGCGAGCGGCCTGGTGGTTGTTTGTGCGGTGGGCAATGCGGGACTTGCGCCGGGTCACGCGGTGCTTCCTCCGGCAAGCGCGCCATCGGTGATTGCGGTTGGCGGCTTAGACGATCAAAACTCGATGGACCGCGCCCGCCGCGGCATGTATCGCTCCTCTTATGGGCCGACGATTGACGGTCTGCAAAAGCCGGAGGTGATCGCACCCGGCATCTGGATCGCCGCGCCGATCCTGCCTGCAACGCCGACTGCCGCCGAAGCGATGCTCTACGCTCAGCTCGACAATGCGCCCGACACCGAACTGCGTCGTATCATCGAAGCTCATGCAGATGTGGATTCAGACCTGTATGAATCGCGCGTGCTTCCAGTGCCGCTCCTGCGGCAGTTGATTACCATCAAGCTGAGAGAAGGAAACGTGATCAGCGGCCATTACAAATACGTCGACGGCACATCCTTCGCCGCGCCGATTGTTTCTTCAATCATTGCGTGCATGCTCGAAGCCAATCCGAGCCTCACGCCGCAGGCAGTCAAACGCATTTTGATCGACACAGCCGAAAGATTACCGTTCATCGAAGTTGACCGGCAGGGGTGGGGCGTGGTCGCGCCGCGGCGTGCGGTTGAAAAGGCTCTCGCGCTTCGTTCGATGGCAACTTGAAAGCAGATGTAGACGCCTGTCGCAAGCTATCTAGACACGTGCGCCAAGCCTGTGCAACAATTCCCGGCACTTACCGTTTTCATCAAATTAATTAACTTACGAGAGGAACACTATGCCAGAGAATGAAACTGCATCTGCTGATGCGGCAGAGGCAAGCAGCGTGTCTGCTGAGCCACAAGCGGATACAGAAGCGCTAGCGACTACAGAAGCCCAGGCAAGTACGGAAGATATTACTTACCACGCCGTTGAAAAAGATGGTCAGGTGGCTGCTATCTGGGAGATGCAGGGGCGCAAGCACTTGCGGACAATCGACCCGCGTTCACGCCTGGGCCAAGAGATTCTACGACTCTACACTGCAGACCATCCGGAAGAAGCAGCAAGCGTCTAACGCGCAGGCACCGGGCTTCCTTAAATCACGCATCCATTAGCAATTTAGAGGCTGCAATAATGGCGCAGTAAAATCTTTCTGTGCCATTCGCCTACCTGGTCACCAGATATGATGCCGGGCGCAGCACCGCTGCGGCTGGTGAGCAAGATACCCCTGAAGGCGTTGAAGACTTGCGCTACGACAAAGATGGCGATGGCACGTTCGAGACGAGTGTTGCGCCAACAGTTTCGGTCAGCGGTGCGGCGGCGCGAGATTTAGAGCCGCCCGTGATTACGTTTAGGGAGCGGGCGCAAGGAAGCAAGCGGCTCGTCACCATCGCTGCCGCCGACAGCGGCTCGGTCGCAAAGTCGGTACGTTACTCGCTCGACGGCAGGTATTTTCAGCCTTACATCCGCCCACTCGTCGTTGACCCGATGCAGAACCCGGTGATCTACGCTTTTGCTGATGACGGCGTTGCGAATCGTTCGGTGCGTGTGACCTACAAGCCGCTCGTGCTGTCAGCTTCAGCGACGCGCGATGCTCGCACAGGTGAGATCATCGTCACCGGGGGTGTGCGCAACGAGGGTACAGCGGCGGTCATCACTAACTTCGTCTTGGACACCGCCACGCTCAACCGAAAGCCTACTACGACCATGCTGCCCGTCACGATCAGCACGGTCGCGGCAGCAGAGACGGCGACCGTCTTGCTGCGCTTCCCTGCCGACCCGGGCCGTCCGCTATAAAGATTTACTGCTGCCTGCCCGAACGGAGCGGTGCTACCCGGCATGGTGCTGCTGCGGCTGGCGAGCGACAAAAGCAAGCTCGACGACGAGCTTAGTTCGTAGCATGTCAGAAGCGAGACTGGTGCTTTGCCGCTGTCAACACCAACTCGCTTCGCTGTGGTTGTACAAACCCGTCATGCGGAACGGAGTAGGTGTGATTCAATTACATCCGCGCGCTTCGTGCGCCGAAGTGACTTACAAACCCAGTTGAATGTTATAGGTTTTGATTTTCGAGTTAAGGGTGGTGGCGTTCATCCCCAAGAGACGCGCGGCGCGTGATTGATGGCCGTTGGTTTGTTCGAGCGCGCGGCGGATCACGTCTATCTCGAAGCGGCGCACCTCGTCGTAGAAATTGATGCCGTGTTCAATGTCGAGCGCCGCGACTGTCGAAGTAGAGCTGCCGCTTACGCCGTGCGGGTGCGTGCGTGCGCTTGCAGGTTCGCGGATTTCAGTGGGCAGACACTCGCGTGTAAGTTCCGGCCCGGGCGCAATCACAACGGCTCGCTCAACGACGTTTTCCAGTTCGCGCACATTGCCCGGCCATGAGTAAGCTTCAAGCAGTCCGAGCACCTCGGGGGCAATCTGTTCGGACAAGTGACGATTATTTTCTTCGTTGTACTTGCGCACAAAATGTTGCACGAGCGGCAGAACATCAGCGCGCCGGTCACGCAAAGGCGGAAGTTCAATCGGCACCACAGCAAGACGATAATAGAGGTCTTCGCGGAAAGTGCCCTGCTGCACTGCCTCCTTTAGATCAATGTTGGTTGCGGCAATGATACGCACGTCAACCCGACGCGGGGTGGTGTCGCCGAGCGGCGTGAACTCGCGTTCCTGAATGACGCGCAGCAGTCTCGCTTGCGTCTCCGGCGGAATGTCTCCGATCTCATCGAGGAAAATCGAGCCGCCATCAGCGACTTCGAATAATCCTTTTTTTACTGCGACGGCCCCGGTGAACGCCCCTCTGGTGTGGCCGAACAATTCCGACTCAAGCAACTCCGAAGGGATGTTCGACGAGTTTACCGGAACAAACGCTTTGGCGGCGCGCGGACTTTGTTCGTGGATTGCGCGTGCGATCAATTCCTTGCCCGTTCCAGATTCACCCGTGATCAATACGGTGGAGCGCGCCGGCGCGACCTGGTCCACCAATCGGAAGATAACTTGCATCGCATCTGAGCGGCCGATGATCTGGCCGCGCTCGACGCTGCGGCTCATCGCGCGCCGCAAAGTCTGCCGCTCTTCCTCTTTGCGCCGCCGACGTACACCCCCCGCGACTGTCTGAATAATCTGTTCGTTCTGGAAAGGTTTACGGACGCAACCGGATGCACCGCGCTCCCACGCCGCAATCGCAGTGTCAAAGGTTGCATACGCGGTGATCATAACGACGACGGCCTCCGCATCCATCTTCAAAAACTCTTCGAGCGCACGCAAGCCCCCGATGCCCGGCATCGAGACATCAAGCAACACAACATCGTAGGCACGCCGCCCGTAAAGATCGAGTCCATCTTCACCCGTACGTGCGAGATCGACGCGGTAGCCTTCCGCCGCAAGCAACGTTTCGAGCACGTCGCGCATGATCTCCTCGTCATCAACGACGAGCACTGCTCCCTTCTTTGCCATACCCTTCGTCTTTGCTACTTTATTTTCTCAACCTACGCGCC
The DNA here is from genome assembly GCA_013812565.1 of Pyrinomonadaceae bacterium. Classification (GTDB taxonomy): domain Bacteria; phylum Acidobacteriota; class Blastocatellia; order Pyrinomonadales; family Pyrinomonadaceae; genus JACCTF01. Next base: position 4,510 of record JACCTF010000281.1, read on the forward strand.
GCACGTCTTTCTTCAAAGGATAACGGCGGTGCACAAGCGCAAAATCTTCGAACCATTTCTGAAATTTGTCAGGCAGCGTATTTTACAATGCCTCCGAGTTTGTCTTCGACTGCATTCTCTGTCGTCGCTCCTTAAGAACGCAAAAGCCACCCGCAAAATGCGTTACGGCGTTTGACCAGTAAAGCCCCGCGTCGGTCAAACGCCGCACCTTTCCCCCTGTGTAGGGAAACTTGATTATGTCAATCCCCGGCTGCCTGCAAACGCGCGCGCGCTTCCAAAGTTGGCAGCGTGATACGAAACGTCGTGCCTCTGCCGGGAGCGCTCTCGACACCAATGTGCCCGGAGTGCTCCTGCACAATGCCGTAGGTGACAAAAAGCCCAAGCCCTGTGCCGCGCCCGACGCCTTTTGTCGTGAAGAAAGGATCGTAGATCCGTGCGATGTTCTCCGGGGCAATGCCAACCCCTGTGTCCGTTACCTCAATCGTCACCGCCTCCCCTTCGCTCTTCGTGATGAGTGTGATATGCCCGCCGTTGGGGATGGCGTCGCGTGCATTCATTATCAAGTTGGTAAATACCTGCTGAAGTTTCGCGGGGTTACCGAAGGCCTCTGAGCGTTCGGCCACGTACTCGCGCACAACTTCGATTTGGCTTTGGCGCAGTTGCGGCTCAAGTAACTGCAGCGTGTCATCGAGCACTCGGTGAACGTCCACCGGACCAAACTCGGTTGCGACACTGGTACGCGAGAAGTTGAGCAGGTTATTCACAATGCCGGTTGCGCGGTCGGTTTGCCGATGAATCTTCTGCAGCAGCGTATGTTTCGGATCGCTTTCTGAAAACATGCGCAGAAGCATTTGCGTGTAGCTGGAGACGCCGGTCAAGGGCGTGTTGATCTCATGCGCCACGCCCGCGGCAAGCAATCCGATGGATGAAAGTTTCTCGCGCTGCTGCAATTGTTCTTCAAGCCGCGTGCGCCCCGTGACATCCTCAAGCACTACCAATGTTCCGGTCGCGTGATTTGTGATAGCAGCGCGTCGCAACGGCGCTAACGCGACGTTGAGCACAAGCGACCGCCCCCCGCACGTCGCTGTATGAAGCTTGTAGATGTTACGCAATTCTGCCAGTCGCCATTCTTCGGGTCCGAGAACTTGTCTGAGAGTTTCGGCGAAATCCTCGGCGAAGAGTTCTTCAACCTGACAACCCACCGCTTGGTCGCGGGCTATGCCGAGCATACCTTCGAGGGCGGAGTTGCAGCGCGTCACGCGTCCCGTGCTGTCAACGGCGAGCAATCCAACGTTAATTGATTCGACAATGGATTCGTTGAAATCTTTTAGTAGCTCGAGTTCTGCGGCGCGCTCACGTTGCTCTTGATAGAGGAGACTGTTCTCAATCGCAACGGCAACGTAACCCGACACGGTATGCAAGATGCGCAAATCTTCTGATGATAGCAACGCACCGCTTGCCGAACGCCCGAGGCCGATCACGGCGATCATTCGTCCACGCACAACGCATGGCACATAGTAGTGGAGCGCGCGGCGTACGAAGTGTGAAGTTTCCCCCGCAAGATCAACATCATCAGCACGCACCACACCGCTTGAGGCCGAGCGCACGCGAATCATTTCGCGGAAGTCCGGCGGCACAACCAGGGCGTTGCTCAGGCCCGCGACGCGCGCCACGCGGTAGCCGGAAGCGGAGCGTTCATCTTCGATAAAGATTGCCACGCGTTCGACATCCAAGACTTGCCGCAACCGATTGACCAGCGCATCAAGCAGCGGGTCAAGCGCAGTGGTCGCTGAAAGGGTGCGCCCGAAATCAAGCAGCCCGTTGCGTAGGTCGTAACGTTCGCCGTAAAAGAGACGATCCGTCCGCTGCTGCAAGTAGTTTTTAAGCGGCGCCGCGCTCATCACAACCACGGCCATCGCGATCACGCTGACGACTACACGCAACGTGGCGAAGCCCCCGGAAGCGATCTCCTCGCCACCAAGCGCGTACAACCCGGCGATATAGACCACACCGCCGATCATCAACGCAATCGCGAGCGTTGTCAGCGCATAGACGGCGGCGCGGCGCACGACAACGTCCACGTCCATCAAGCGGTAACGCACTACCGAATTTCCGAACGCCAACGGAATCAAGACAAGCGGCAAGATGGCGGCGGCCGTTAGCCATCGTTCAGTCACGGAATCAACAGCGCCGGTTGAAGCATTCAAGCTGAACAAGTAACTGGTGGCGTAGAGCAGCGTGAACGGCGTGGCCGCAAGCGCCAGCCCCCACACCACCCATTTGAGTTGCTGACGAACGATTGTCGTCTTGTTATTTATAAAGCGCTGTACAAGTATCAACGAGCCGACGACGAGCGCGATTAGAAATTGCGCAAAGTCCGCTTGATAAAGCCAATCGATAAAGTTGTTTGGCAGATCGGAACGTGATGGTGAAACGAAGTAGATAAGCGCGGTTAGAGCGATCAGCACAATTGCGGGCAGGTAGATTATGCCCGTCAGCCACGGCCGCCGCTCCGAAGGACGACGATGCAGGGGGTAGATCAGGCAGAAGTGTAGGAACAGCGGCGCGAAGGTGATGAGCGCTGCGTCGTCAAGAAACGCAACGGCCAAATCCAAATCCTCATAGGCACCTGTCGGCTTGTAGAGGTGGAAGACAAAAGCCGTTAAACATAGGGATGCAAAGTGAAGAACAAACGGCGCGCGTTCACCTTGCTTGAACAGTACAAAGAGGCCGACCAGCAGATAAACAGTTCCGACGAAGTTGATATAAAGATCACGCTCCGTCCAGGTCGGAACCGCGTCAAGCCCGTAGATGTCGGCATAGCGGAAGCGGTCTGCTTCCGGGTAGGAAGGACGTTCTATCAGGTAATGCAGTGTCCCGCCCGCTCCCGCTTCTTCAAAATAGATCTGTAGGTCGGCTGCGGAAACTATCTGCTCGTATTGTTGGTCATCAACGCCGACGGCAATCAACCGGTCGCCTGGAAGAAGCCATGCACGGCTGCCTGGAGAGCCGGGAGCAATGGCACGCGCGACCACCTTTTCTTCAACTTGTGCCCACTCTACTCCGTCCGTCGGCGGCTGCGTGCGCCTGAGACGCTCGGCGAAGTTAAGACAACCTGCGACAACAAGCAGCACCGCTGTGACCAGCAGCATCCACGTTCGTGTTGTCAGCACAGACCTTTTCACTCGAGGTTTAATCCTTCGATTAGTTTAGGCACACCGCAGAGTCGCAGGAGCAATTAACGTTCCAGTTAACCGGGTCTAGTGTCCAAGGCTGCCTGCACGGTTACAAACATCAACCGGAGTACATCAAGGCTAGGGCGGGTGTTTTCACCGTCTCTCTCCGAACGCAAGATGAAGACCGCATGCGTTGGGAAAACCTAGCGTAGATTCTTCAACTTTTCGGAGTTATCCGAGATTTCGGAGAAGGCGCGAGCGACTGTGACAGGCGTCCGGAGAAACCTCTCCGAAGCGATCAGAGGTAATCAAACAGAGACCAAATCTTGCTCTGCATGTTCGAGCTTTTTCTTCCGCTAGAATTTCACAGAGATGCCGCCACGCACCGAGCGACGAAGCTGGCCGATGAACATCATTGTTTCACCATCGTTAGTGCTTGTTTGCGCGTCAAGCAGGTTACGCGCATCAACTACGGCCTCGGCACGCACGGGCAGTCCGAAGGTCGGCAGTTCCTGCGTCACAAAGATGCTGAGCGATGGATCGTAGACGGCAAGTTGTCCGGCAAAGGGATCAATGGCAAAGACTGTGGCGCGCGGTGAGAAGCGATAGACGGTGCGCAACCGAGTTCCTGTTCTAAAGTCCGCGTCGAGCTGCGCGGCGGCGGTTTGGAAAAAGCCATTACGAAAAATCTGGCGAGGGCTACTAAGCGCACCCGGCGAAAGTTCTTGTCCATGTCCGAAGGAATATCCGGCGGAGGCTTTAAGCAAGTGATTTAAGCGGCGTGTATAGACGACGCGCATTCCGCGCGCTGCCCCCTGCTGGTTAGCGATGCTCGAAAGCGTTTCGCTGTTCTCACTGTTGAAGGCACTGAGAGGCGCGCTCATCAATCCGACTCCGCGATTGTTTGTCGCGTCGAAGAAAGCCGCCGCTTCAACACGCGAGTTATTGTCGAGCACGCGCTCAACGCCGAGTTCCAGGCGGCGACTCTGCTCCATCACCTCGCGGTTCTCAACCAGCGCGACTGACATCGCGGCCGCTTCTTTGAAGGCCACTGGCCCACCTTCGAACTCTGCCACGCTG
>JACCTF010000285.1 GCA_013812565.1 Pyrinomonadaceae bacterium
GGTTTATCTCAACTCGGAGTTGAAGCTGTTTGTCGCGCGGGGCTAGAGCAGTTCAATGCTCTGGGGCAGGAAGCCGAGCGTTACCGTAACAGAATTGGAATGTTGCTTGACAGCATTACAACGACTATTCCAGCCCTCGACGTTTGGCCGGTGATCGTCGCCGCCGGCCGTGGAACACGGGCACGCGCCACCGGATTGAACGTCCCGAAACCGCTCGCCGAAGTCGCAGGTTTGCCCGCCGTCCGGCGCGTGCTGAGCGTGGTTCAACGGGGGACGAGTCTGACGCGCCCGCCTATCATCATCGTTTCACCCCAGACAGAATCCGGAGTACGCGAAGCGCTCGAAGGCGAAGATGTGATCTTCGTTCTCCAACCCCAGGCATACGGCACAGGCGATGCCGTCCTCTGTGCTGAAGAACAGATGCGCGGCTTCACGGGTCTCGCGCTCATCATGTGGAGCACACAGCCGGTGATCCGCGTTGAAACCGTGCGCCGCACGCTGAAGCTCGCCGCACTTTTTGACGACTACAAAATGTTCGTCCCAACCGCGCTCAAGCCAAACCCATATGCGCCCATCTCGCGCAACCAAAATGGTCAAGTGCTGGCCGCCCGTGAAACTCACCTTGAGAATGCTGACAGCTTCAGTTTCGGCGAAACCAACATCGGCCTCTTTGTGCTTAAGAGTGAAGCGATGTTTGAGCGGCTGCGACAATTGCGTCGCCGGTACTGGAACGAGGCCGAGCAGCGTTATACCCGGGCCAAAGGTGAATTAGGTTTTCCGAACGAACTGATTGGAATACTATCCGAACAAGAGATCGGCGTCCTCGCGTCTCCAATCGCGGATGCTCGTGAGGAACAAGGAATCAAAGGACTCGAAGACATCGCTCGTTGCGAACAGTTTATCTTGGAGCTACAAACCAACGATGAACGCGGAACGATGAACGCGGAATAAAAAGCATCTTTCTTCCATTCATCGTTCCGCGTTCATCGTTCATCGTTTGCTTATGAAGCCACTTAAGATCGGCATCACCGGAGTTCGCGGCATCGTCGGCGAGACGTTTACGCCGGAACTTGCGGTCGGATTCTCGCAGGCATTCGGAACTTATCTCGACGGTGCGCGTGTCCTCGTCTGTCGTGATTCGCGACCTTCGGGCCAGATGGTGCGATCTTCGGTCATGGCTGGTTTGCTCGCCGCAGGTTGCGAGGTGATTGATCTGGGCATCTGCCCGACGCCGACGATGCAACTGGCGATTAGTTGGCTTGCGGCCAGTGGCGGCATCGCGATCACCGCCGGTCATAATCCATCGAAGTGGAACGCACTCAAGTTCGTGCGCGGCGACGGACTCTACTTGAATCCGACGCAGGCCGAAGAACTGCTCGACATCTATCATCAGGGGGAGTTTACTAAAGCCTCATGGGATCAGATTCAAACACGGATTGAGACCAAAGAGGCCATCGAACATCACATCGAAACATTAAAGCGTGCGTTCGACGTTGGAGCCATCCGGGCGCGCCGGTTGACGGTGGCCGTTGATTGCTGCAACGGCGCGTGCTCGCTGTTCACGCCGCGCTGGCTTGAAGAGCTTGGATGCGAAGTGCTCGCCGTCAACGATGACCCGTCTGCGCAGTTCCCGCATAACCCTGAACCGAAGCCGGAAACGATGGCGCAACTGCGCGCGGTCGTTAAAGCCGGGCATGCGGCAATCGGCTTCGCGCATGACGCTGATGGTGAGCGGCTCGGGATTGTCACTGAAACGGGCGAGCCGCTTTCAGAGGAGATGACGTTCCTCCTCGCCGCCGACACCAGGCTCAAGCAAAGAAGCGGCACAGTGGTCACCAACATCTCGACGAGCGGCGCCATCGACCTCCTTGCTCCGTCCTACAATGCGAGCGTCGTTCGCACCCCGGTGGGCCAAGCCTATATTTCGGAGGCGATGGTCGAGCACCGGGCGGTGATCGGCGGCGAAGGCAGCGGCGGAGTCGCCCTGCCCGAAGTGCATCCCACTCATGACAGCGCCGCCGCCATCGGCCTGATCCTCGAACGTCTTGCCGGATCAGGCGAGCTTATCTCAGCAGCGGTCGGTCAACTACCGCGCTTGACGATGATCAAACATAACGTAGTCGTTGAGCCGAACCGCATTTATTCAATCCTACAGGGGCTTCGCAGCCATATCGAGCATGAAGGGGAAGCCGCTTATGATCTCAGTGATGGCATCAAAATCCGTTGGCCGGAAGGATGGGTTCACGTCCGCGCCTCAAGCACCGAATCAATTATCCGAATTATTGTTGAAGCCGAGGACACCACACGCGCTCGAAATCTTTTAGACTGGGCGCGAGACCGTTTGAAGATGTGACGAGTGACAAGATAATTGATTTTTACTTATCACTCGTCACTCGTCACTATTGAATTATGCGAGCGATACCGACTCTTAAAATCAGCATCTCGGGCGTGCGGGGCGTTATCGGCGATTCACTATCGCCGACGCTTCTTACGCGATTTGCCCAGGCCTTCGGCACCTATGTCGGCTCAGGCACGATTGTGATTGGACGCGACCCGCGCACTTCGGGCGAGATGGTCAAACAGGCTGTGATCGCCGGGTTGCTTTCAAGCGGCTGTCGCGTCATAGACATTGACGTCTGTCCGGTTCCGACGGTGCAGATGCTTGTCCGCCACCATCACGCTCAGGGCGGCATCGCCATCACGGCCAGCCATAATCCGGCTGAATGGAATGCGCTGAAATTCATCGGCCCGGATGGACTATTTCTCGGCTCAGGTCAGGCGCGCGAACTGCTCGACATTTATCATCAAGGCGAGTACATCAAGGTCGCAGGGGCGGAGATGCGGACGGTCGAGATGATACCGGGCGCGATTGACATTCACATTAAGGCGATCCTTGATGCGGTTGGTCCACTGCCGCCGACCCAGCGCAGGCTTCGTGTGGCGCTCGATTCATGTAACGGCGCGGGATCGATTGTCGGGCCTCGATTACTTGATGCCTTGGGCGTTGAGTGTGTTCCCCTTAACACAACGCCTAACGGTCTGTTTCCGCGTCCCGCTGAGCCGCTCCCGGAGAACCTCGGCGATCTGTGTGCCCTCGTCAAGAGAGAGGGCGCTGACGTCGGCTTTGCTCAGGACATGGATGCTGACCGGCTCGCCGTGGTTTCGGAACAGGGCACGCCGATTGGTGAGGACAACACGTTGGTGCTCGCCGCCCTGTACGTGCTCGGCAAAGAGCGTGGGCCGGTCGTCGCGAACCTATCGACCAGCAGTGCGCTCGAAGCGGTCGCCGAGAGATTCGGGCGTCCGATCTTTCTCACCAAAATCGGTGAGGCTAATGTTACCGAAGGGATGCAAAGGGAAGGAGCCGTGATCGGCGGCGAAGGGAACGGCGGCGTCATCTATCCGCGCATCAATTTCGCGCGCGATAGTCTCGTCGGTATGGCGCTCATCCTTCATCTACTCGCCGAATCGGGACAAACCGTTTCAGAGATTCTGGGCACGCTCCCCAGCTACCGTATGATCAAAGAGAAGTTGATCTGCCCTTCCGACAAAATCAAGGACGTGCTGAAGATGATCAGACACGAGTACGCGGGTCTTCCGATGGATACTCGCGACGGAGTTAAGGTGAATTTTGCCGATGGCTGGTTCCTCGTCCGAGGCTCAAACACCGAGCCGATTGTCCGTGTGGTGGCGGAAGCCGCAACGGAAGAACGAGCGCGAGAGATTGTCGCCGGTGTCTTCGCGCAAGTGAAGGCGTGCATCAACTCATAACTAAAGATTTTGCAGGGTGAGGAGCAAGCCACTATGACGACAAAGGTCAATCACAAGCTGGCTGTGATCGGCGGCACGGTGGTGACACCCGAACGAGCTATCGAGAACGGACTCGTGCTCGCGGAAGACGGTCGTATCACTTATGCCGGGCCATCTGAGGATAGTGAGCCGCAGCCGGGTGCGACGATCATCGAAGCGCACAGCAACTTCGTTCTGCCGGGCCTGATTGATACACACGTTCACGGCAGCCACGGCGATGATGTGATGCTGAGCGGTGCGGAGGGTATCCGCCGCATCTCGCGTGCGCAGTTGCGCTACGGCACAACCGCTTACCTGCCGAGCACTATCTCGGCCCGGCACACGGATCTGCTGCGGGCGCTTGAAGCGTGCGTCGAAGCGGAAGCGAACAAAGACCTCGCAGCAGAGATCATCGGCGTGCATGTCGAAGGGCCTTTCATCAATCTTAATAAGAAAGGCGCACAACCAAAAGATGGCATCCGCGATCCCGATTTGGATCAATGTCGCGAATACCTGCGAGCCGCGCCCG
>JACCTF010000288.1 GCA_013812565.1 Pyrinomonadaceae bacterium
CCCGCTCAAAGCGGTGTAGTAGATTTCTAGGATACGAAAATCTCATTCATGACGCATCATATGCGTCCGATAACGCACACATTTTAAGTTCTCTATACTTTTAGTGCAGCAGAAGACTAACTGTAATCGCTCGGTGGATAGAAGCACCCGATGAAACTTCAGCTGTCTCTGATAAATTTATACGTCAGTCCTTTTGTTGTGTGGCGTAGTAACTTGATCAGTGCGACCTTCATCAGTATCTTCAAACTTTGTTGTACCTACAACGTCGCGGTTATCTGGGTCGCCTTTTGATTCGTTGCCACGGCGCATCTGTTGTGCAATCATCGTCGGATCATCATAAATTGATGCTTGACCGAGTTCGTCGGCCGTGAAGTTGTCTTGTTTAACTTGCTGTGTGGCTGCATCCTCATCCCCGCTTTGCTTTTGTTTATTTTGTTCGTTTGCCATCGTTAAGATTCTCCCAAATGTTGATTATCATAAATTGATACCTAACCCTCTTTTGTCACTAAGGGTAAAATCCACGATACCCATTCATAAACGTAATCAGCGTCAGAAACCCTTCTCTTAGTCCTTCGACCGTGAAGACCTCCAACCACGGTGTGATCAAACATAAATAGATGAACGGTTGGATGATCAATCGCAAATTGTTTAAGACATTCTTCCATCCTTTCCCGCTACCCCACCACTTATGCTCTCGATACTTACTTTGACCGGCCGCCTTGCTGATCCTTTTATCTTTGAATGTCTCTGTCTGTAAGCTCACCATCAAATACACGCTTGATACTATTTCCCACCAGCGCTCGATACTCGCATAATCTGTCAGCCGGTAATCCGCCCATCCCAATTCATCCTTACACTGCTTAAAGCCATACTCGATCCACGTCCTCATCCCATACGTGTTCCCTATCTGCTTAACGATATTGCCTTCGAGGTTTGTCATCACAAACCAGGTCGAATCTGCGGGCCTCTTCTCCTTATCTGTTGTAATCAAGTAGTAGCGAACATCTCGTCTCACGCCATAAACCACTTCTGTGATGTAGCGGAGTTCTTTCTCTCCATTGAAAAAGAGGCGGTCAAACTCTTTCCACGCTGTCGACCAAATCTTTTGCTCGGCAGGCATCCACATCCCGTGGTCGCTTCTGATAGCTAAGACATACTTCAACTTAAACTCAGCTAATCCGCCAATAAAATCGCTACTTTCACCATACAAACTGTCCGCCAACACGACCGAGAACTTAATTCCCAACTGCTTTAACTCGCCGATGATCTCCACCGCCAATTCCGGCTTAGTCTTGTACTTCTCTCCTTTTCTCAATCTCGTCTTTGGCTTATAGACCTTGAATAGTAGCGGGAAAGTTATCCCATCTACCACCGCATAAGCGTTCACCGAGACTATCCCATTGTCAATCTTTCCCAGATTCCCGATATACTGTCTGGCCACATAGTCTGTGGTCTCACCTTTCTTCCGATCACCCGTCTCATCAATACATAAGATGATCGTCCGACCATAGAGTACCTTCTTAATCCGCTCCAATCTTCTGGCTCGAAAGTCAGTGACATCCCAGCGCGCCTGAGCAATGAAATGATGTAGTGGTTGTCCGTCTTCTAAACCCACAGCCCGCGCGATCGCGGGCAAAGACTTGCGCGGAAGTTCCGAGATCAAACCTAAATGCAGGTACTTGAAACATTCATAGTTGCGAACATCATCAGCAAATAAGTCTTGAAAGAATGAGCAGTACTGGTCAACGAAGCTGACCAATTGAGCAGGTTCCCTTTTTAAGGTCATCAAAATAGCTTCACTTTCGATTGATCAAGCTATTTTATCTTCATTCTCCTTTAGTGACAAAAGAGGGTTAGTATGGTTGAAGCCAGGTAAGTAACATTCGGGAAGCGGAAGGCCTTGGCGACTTCAACGGCTTTTTCCGCTGATGCGATCGCCTCTGCGAAATTTCCCATCGCATAATGCACTTCTGCTTTGCACCAGAGAAGTTCCGCCTTACGTGTCGGGTTGTCCGGTTGATCGACTAAAGCCCACCCTTTCTCCAAAGACTCCATCGCCCGCGCGTAGTCACCGTTTTCCCTAAGTAGCAGCCCGATGCCTTCGTGGGCAGCGATAATCGTGTCTTTCCTACCCGCCCTTTCCGCGTTCTCTAAACTGAGTTCGAAGCTCTTCCGGGCTTCTGCGTAGTTCCCTTGTCGCAATGCAGACACGCCTAGGTTTAGGTAAATCGTCGCTACATCGGCGTGATTCCGATTCTTCTGCTGAAGTGCTATCTGCAGACTACGGTTCAAAAGGACAGTGGCGCTCGCATAATCACGCTGTTCCAAATACAAATTGGACATACTGATCAATACAGCTGCCAACGTTTCCTTATCCGGCAAAGTATCCGCCGCTGCTAAAGCTTTTTGGTAGTATGTTAGAGCTCTCACATGATCTCCGACGATCCGGTGCACTTGCCCTATGCGTTTAAGACACTCAACTATCTCGTAACCACGGTTCGGGTCCGTACTTGACGCTTGCTGAAACAGGTCGAGCGCTTGACTGAAGTGAGCGATCGCTTGCTCATAGCTGCCTTCCTGCTTGCTTACATGGCCGAGAACTTTTAATGCCGTTGCAGCCCCGTACAGGAGACGGTCTGTACCCGTCGTTAGGTTATTACCGGTTACTTTGTTAGCGATCGTGAGACTCTTTACAGAGTATTGCTTTGCCTTTTGGTAATCCTCTATGTAGAGGTAAAGTGACCCTAACTCGCTGAGAGGTCTTACGAGCTCTGTTTGGAAACCGGCTCGATCAAATATGCTAGCGCTTTCAAGGTATGACTTTATCGCTGCTTCGGTGTTGTGATCGTGCCGATGAGTGCTCCCGATGTAGGAGTGCGTTGTCCCTACAAGCTCTTCATTTTGCAGTCGCTCGGCAACTAATTTCGCAGTCTCGAGAAGGAAAAAGGTTTGACTAGAGTCATCGTGGGAGTAGCTTCCCCAAGCTTTTTCTATCAACTTGTCCCACAGGTTGGTTGAGATATGGTTATGATACCTGGTTAACAGTTCGGAAGCTGTTGCTAGCTGGTCTGACTTGAAAGTCAACAGTGTTGAGAAAAGGTCATCCTCTGATTGGATCACAGGCGCAGTGGTTGACTGAGCCAAGGCTTTGGAGAACAACAGCATTGCTAAAAAACATACGTGGATGATATGTCTTGCAGACATGGCAGGTGACTACTGTGTGATAAGGGTGAAACCGAGATGAAGGTCGCACGCGCCTTCACTGCCCGTGCGACCTTCATCTCTCCTTTACACGAACCAGCTATGAAGGTAATCCCACATCGATTGCAAAGAGAAACCTTCGTCGGAAGGTTGCACCCGTTCGGAAGTCTGAACTTCTTCAACGTTCGCTCTTATCGGCGGCCACCTGGGTTGTTTAGGGCCATCATCACCGCCCCCCTGGCCACCATCAGCTCGCGCGGAAGGAGCTAACACAGCAAGAGCTGACATGAGGATCAGCCCGGGAAGAATTAACTTGCGCTTTTTCATTTAAGTCTCCTTAATTTTACCTGCACTTAAGGTGCGGAAGGTTGAGGTGAGTACCGACTTACCTGCTCCGGCTTGAGCAGATGTTCTTTCACAAAGAGTATCGTTGTCAGCAGCTGAAACTCTCTGTTCACTGGTTGAGCGAAGAAGTGGCCTTCGTTCATCCCTAAAAGGAACCAAACATTCGGGTTGTGTTTCCTGAGCGATTGCACCACCTGTTTGCTTTCACTTGCCTTAACACGCGGATCTCGCTCCCCTTGAACTATCATCACCGGTTTGGTGATCTTCGCGGCGTTGTTGAGGGGCGCCGCTCTGTCCAAGAACTCTCTCGTTTTCGGATCTCGCTCATCACCATACTCAACACGCCTGGTGTCACGTCTCCACCTTTCGGTCCGTTCCACATACGTTGCGAGGTTGGACATCCCAGAATCAGAGAGTGCGGCGCGGATACGATCGCCATAGGTCATTGCAACCGAGAGAGCCATATACCCTCCGTAACTGCCACCCTGTACCATCACGCGCTCGGCGTCGAGATCAGGTTGCTTCTTGATCCAGTCCAGCAGAGCACCGATGTCCTTGACCGCGTCCATGCGGCGCGTTCCGTCATCGAGTCGGAGGAACGTTCGGCCGTATCCGGCAGAGCCCCGGACGTTCGGATAGATCCTAGCGACGCCAAGCTCGTTGATGAAGTAGTTACCATCAAACAGAAATCGTGGTTGAAATTGTGAATCGGGCCCCCCGTGAATGTCGATGATCACGGGACGCTTGCCCTTAAACGTTGTAGGCGGCCGATAGAGAAAGCCGGAGATCTCTCGCCCATCGAAGCTGGGCCAGCGGATTAATTGAGGCTCCGCAAACTTCTCTGCATCAAGTCCGTTGGTGACCCCCTTCGCCCATGGCTCGATCTTCTCGGTTCGCGCATTGAGGGCATAGATGTCAGTCGGTGTACGCGCTGATTCAAAGCTGAAAGCTAAATCGACCGAGTTGTTGTGCCAGTGCAGATTCGAGATGATCCCTATCGGCAATCCCTGTACCCGCTTCTCCTGCTCAGTTTTAGTGTCGAGCAGATGCAAGCGGGAGATACCATCCTCGTTGTTGACAAAAGCTACGGTCTTCCCGTCAGGCGCGAGCTTGAACTCGCTAACGTTCCACTTGATGTGATCAGTGAGGTACTTGTATTGTTTTGTAGCAAGGTCGAGGAATGCCAGCCGCCGGAACTCTGAATCGTGGTCGGTGCTGACATAGACGCCCTTCCCGTCTTTCCCGAACTGTGGAGAGTCGTAATACGATCCAACTTTTGATCCTGCCTTTGGGGTTAAGAGATTCTTCTCTCCCGTAGCGACATCGACCATCCAGATAACACCTTGACTTTCATTGGAGATGTTCTCGACGAACACAGCTTTCTTGTCATCCGGCGCCCAGTCGAAGACCTCCAGCATGCGCCCTTTGGACGGAACGAGTAAGCGATTGCTTTTGGGATCAAGCGGATTCATGACGTAGAGATC
>JACCTF010000289.1 GCA_013812565.1 Pyrinomonadaceae bacterium
GACGAACAAACGGCGGAAACTCTCGACGGCAAATCTCCTCTGCCAGTTCGCAGCGCGGCGCAAAGGGGCATCCCGGCGGAAGATGTGCCGTGTCGGGCGGAAAACCCGGAATCTGGTAGAGTTCGCCTCGGTCGGCGGTCGGATCAGGCACACAGCGCAGCAACCCTTTGGTATAAGGATTTCCGGGACGAGCGAAAAGCTCGCGCGTCGGGGCCTTCTCGAAAACATTGCCGGCATACATAACAATGATGTTATCAGCCATTCCTGCCACCACTCCGAGATCATGCGTGATGAGCATAACGCTCGCCCCCGTCTCGATCTTCAACTTCTTAATCAGTTCGAGAATCTGCGCCTGAATCGTCACATCAAGCGCCGTCGTCGGCTCATCGGCGATCAGCAACTCGGGCTGACACGACAAGGCCATCGCGATCATCACACGCTGGCGCATCCCGCCGGAGAACTCGTGCGGGTAGCTGCGGTAGCGCGCGGGCGCATCCGGAATGCCGACCGTCTCAAGCATCTCGATGGCGTGCGCGCGGGCCTGCGCTTTAGTATGACCGAGGTGTAGCTCGGTTATCTCCGTCAACTGCTTTGAGATGGGCAGGAACGGATTAAGCGAGGCCATCGGATCTTGGAAGATCATGCTGATCCGCTTGCCGCGAACCCGGCGCATCTCGCTCGCTGACAGTGCAAGCAGGTCTTGCCCGCCGAAGATCACTTCGCCTGAGATGATTCGTCCAGGTGGCTCCGAAATCAGGCGCATGATGGAAAGGTTTGTCACGGACTTTCCCGACCCCGACTCGCCGACGATGCCGAGGGTCTCGCCACGCCGTAGATCGAAACTGACTCCATCGACCGCCTGCACCGTGCCATCATCGGTTTCGAAATAGGTTCGAAGATCGCGAACGGAAAGAAGCGTCTCCGTGTTATAGCCGTACAAGGTCTACCCCCTTCGCATCTGCGGATCAAGTGCGTCGCGAAGTCCATCGCCTAAGAAGTTCAGAGACAAGAGCGTAAGGGCCATCGTCACACTGGGAAAGATCAACTGCCACGGAAAGATCGCCATGTTCTGTATGCCTTCGAAGGCAAGGCTACCCCAGGAAGTTAGCGGCGCTTGCACGCCGAAGCCGAGGAAAGACAGAAAGGCTTCTTGCAGCATCACCTGCGGAACGGTCAACGTGGCGTAGACGATTACAGGACTGAGCGCGTTTGGCACGAGATGCCGAAAGATAATCTTTGTTGGTGAAACTCCGGTGGCGCGGGCGGCCAGTATAAATTCTTGATTCTTCAACGAGAGGACTTGCCCGCGCACGATCCGCGCCATTGTCAACCAGGAGACCGCGCCGAGCGCGAGGAATAAAAGCAGCAGTCGTCCGTGCGGCGTCTGCCCGCTAAACATCGCGAGCAGGACGATCACCACCATCATGTACGGGATGGCATAAAGCACGTCAACGATGCGCATCATCACATCGTCCGTGCGTCCATCGAGGTAACCGGCGGTTGCGCCATAGGAGACGCCGATGATAAGCGAAACAATCGTCGAGATTATTCCGACTGTCAAGGAGACCCGCCCCCCGAACAGCACACGCGCGAGGATGTCGCGCCCGGTTGTGTCAGTTCCCATCGGGTGCTTCCACGAAAACGAGCCGTCCGTGTCAGTAAACGGCGGAAACGATTTGATGAGGCTCGCTTCACTCGGTATGTAATCATGTGTATATCCGGTCGTAGCTTTGATGATCAACGGACCAACAAGCGAAGCGCACGCAATCACCAGCAAAAACACCATGCCGAAGACCGCCAACCTGTTTCGCCGCAAACGCCGCCAGGCATCCCTCCACAAAGATTTTCCGGCAACCGCTTCAATCTCCGCCTCATTCGAATATACGTCGCCCTCGCCAATCGCTAATTCAGATGTTGTGTGAATGGTGTTTCCGCGGCGGGCACGAACGGGCGGCTCAGGCGGAGTGCCTAAGCTGGTCAGCGCCGGTTTCAGTTTGTCCAACCCGACTTCATTAGTTTGAATTGGAGATGGTTCATCTTTCATCTGATCAGTACCGAATGCGCGGGTCAATGTAGGCGTAGGCGATGTCAACGAGAAGGTTAAAGATGAGAATCGTGATCGACATGAATGCGACAATGCCGATGATCAGCGGTTCGTCGCGGTTAAGGTTGGCGTTGATAAAGTAGTTACCTAAACCGGGAAGCGCAAAGATGCGTTCGATAACCACTGTGCCGGTAATCAGAAAGGCAAGCGCCGGGCCGGTGTATGAGACGACCGGCAGCAGTCCGCCGCGCGAAGCGTGTCTGAAGATCACTTGGCGCTCCGGCAAACCTTTGGCGCGTGCGGTGCGGATGTAATCGGCGCGCAAGACTTCGAGCATACCCGCGCGCGTGAGGCGGGCGATATAAGCCATGTAAGCGACCGAGAGCGTCACGACCGGCAGCACCAGATTCCAGCTTAGGAATCCGCCCCACCTGGCGGGCGGTAACCAGTAGAGGGTGAGTGAAAACAGCAGCACCAGCACGGGGCCGAGAACGAAGTTTGGTAACGAGATGCCAAGAATTGCGAGAGCCATTGAAGCGTGGTCGAGTGTGGTGTTCTGCTTCATGGCCGCAAGCATTCCCGCGCTCACCCCGACGATAAGCGCCGACAGGTAGGCGAGCAGTCCCAGTGTGGCCGACACTGGAAGCGTTCGCAGGAGGATCTGATTGACGGATTGCCCTCGATATTGTAATGAGTCGCCGAAGTCTCCGCGCAGGGTGTTACCCATCATTTTCCCGTACTGCACGTACCACGGTTTGTCCAGTCCATACTTCTCGCGGATGTTCTTCTCAATCGCCGCAGGCAGTCTCCGTTCGCCCGTATAGAAGTTGCCGGGCGCAAGCCTGATCAAAACCCATGTGATGGTCACCACAAGCAGAACCATCGGCACGACAATGATCATTCGACGGATGATGAAAGAAAGCATTTAAGTTTCTCTTAAGAACTTAGCTACAAAGGCACAGAGAATAAATACTGGATTAAATGAAGTCTTTTTTTATTTGTTAAATCTCTGTGTCTCTGTGGCACATCATCATTACTCAGTCATCTGTGGCATACCGCGATCCCACTTCGCCGGATCGTGCTCGATGTAAACAAACTTCCAGGCATGCATCGCTCCCAGAGTTGGATATAGACCTTTGACGTATGGCTTCTTCATCCAATTCGTCCGTTCACTTTGAAGCGGAAGCATCGGTTGCTCCTCAATTAGGTAAGCTTCGGCCTCCGCCAGTAGTTCATAACGTCGTCGCGGATCAAGCGTTCGATTTGCTTCATCGATTATTTGGTCATACTTCGGGTCCGTCCAACCGGTGCCGCTTCCGTTGTTTGGCGTATGAAATAGAGTGAGGAAGGTGAATGGATCCATGTAATCCGCCCCGTAAGAGCCGCGTGCAAAACCTTTGTAATCCAGTCTATTACGCAGCGCGTCAAACGTGCTGTTCTCCATGTTCTTGATCGTCACGGTGATCTGTAGATTCTGCTTCCACTGCGCCTGGAGAAACTCGGCAATTACTCTGTTGTTCGGATTTGTGTTGTAGGTTAGCTCCACTTGATCGGTGGGAAACTTCTCCGGATCAAAGTTACCTTCGTTGTCTCTATAACCGGCATCGGCCAAGAGATGGCTTGCTCGCTTCGGATCAAACTTATCGCCTTTGGGTTGTGGGTATCCGGGGAAGATGCCTTCGGGGGTGAAGGCGGTTAAGGGTTTTGACGTTCGTCGCAGTGCGGCGAGCGCGTCTTTGTCGATTGCCATGTTGAAAGCTTTGCGCACGCGCTTGTCCGTCATCGGAGGCTTCGTCGTATTGATCCAGTAGTAAGCTATGGCCGCCTCCGGCGCGTCCATATAATCTTTGAGTGTTCGGATCTGATCTATCCAACCGTATGGAACCGTGTGGTTATACACCGCATCAAGTTCGCCTGCTTTGTAAAGATTCATTATCGTCATGTTCTCTTCCAGCGGGAAGAAGCTGATTTGATCAAGCTTGACGATGGCGGCATCCCAGTAGAGTGGATCGCGGACAACGGTCAGTTCGTTGTAGGGTTTCCATGTTTGAAGCTTGAACGGGCCGCAAGAGACGATCTTGCCGGGCTGCGTCCACGCTGCTCCATGTTTCTCAATCGCCTTACGCGGGACAACGCGGAATAAGTGAAGCGGTAACATCTCGATAAAAAAGGGCGCGGTCTGCGTGAGCGTGATACGCAGAGTGTATTCATCAACGGCTTCAACGCCGATGTCTTCTGCTTTAACGGGGACTAACTCTTTACCGGAGAGCGCGGCTTTCAAGCCGGGATTACTTTCGAGCGCTTTCGCTCTAGCCTGCTCAGCGCCGGGCAAAACGAACCGCGTCGGTGATCTGATAAAGCGGTGAAAACTCGTATCAATTGCTATTGCATTCTCAGCATCATACAGCGCTGGCCGTGGCTGCTGTAATCCACAGTGAGCGCTGGGACTGGATGCTTCCGAAGGTAAAGCGATTGATGGAGTATCCGATTGTTTATGTTGTACGGGTGCTTCGGTTTTTGCAACCGTCTTTGCAGAATCAAGGCTGAAATCTTCTTCGAGAAGAAACTCACCCGTCGCAGGATCGCGCACGAAGACGCCGCCCTCGTTATAGCTTTGCGCATATTTTATGTAGTAAGCGAAACTAGCATTGCGCGCCGCCAGTTGTGGTGAGATGGCGCGGCGAAAGCTGTAGACGAAATCATCTGCTGTTATCGGATCATTATCGGACCAACGAGCGTTACGGCGCAGGTGAAAAACAAACTCGGAGTGATCCTTGTTCGCCTCCCACCGCTCGGCGATAGCAGGAATCGGCTTCATCGTCTTCGGATGATACTCAACCAATCCTTCAAAGAGCGCCATGATAATGCGATGTTCGAGTTGGTTAGTAGGAATATGTGGATCAATAGACCCTGGCTCGGCGCCCGAAGTGTAGCGCAGAATCCGACCTTTTGGCGGCTCTGTTTTTCCAAAGAACTCGACGTTCCCGGCCTGGCTAACAGAGCAAGCAACCAGCGGCGAGAGAATCGCGAGCGTAGCTATGAATCGAAACCAATTAACAGCAAGCTTCATCAACCGGCTCCTTACACCGTTGTTACAAAGGGGCGGCAACTCACTTCGATCCGTATCGGCTCCAACCATAGAACCTCATCATTGAAGCATGGCATGTTCGAGTATCACGGCAACCGCGTAAACGTCTGCGGCTGGTGGTGTGAGGATATGAGGAGTGAATTAAATGCGTGTAACTAAAGCGCCGTCACGTTACCACGCACAAGGTTTTCGATCAAGATTGTCTTTGACCTCCTCTGTGTGCCCGTGTGCACTGCTCTTTGTTGCTATAGACTTCCGTGAAAAAGAACAAGCCACGAACTAAACAAATGAGCACGAACTGCTTGATCGAGAGCGCATGTCACAAGATGGTAGCTATTGTTGCAACGCCAATTGCTTCCGATAGTTCTATTCGTGTTGCTTCGCGGTTCATTCGTGGCTGAATTGCTTTTCTTAAATGCTATGCCTTGGCAAGCAGAACAAGCATGCATCTGTTTGTTGGAGGCTGGGAAGCATCACCCGCTGCGACCAACATGAACCGTGCCTGGATCAATGGGCGGCGGCTGCCAAGACAAATCTATCCGTACATCCTTCAGGGAAGTAGCATTAAGCAGGTTAGGTCAAAGCCTGTGACGTAAGGCTTGACGAGCGTGAAGGACGAAGCGAAATACAAAGGAAAGCCTGGAAGATCCACGAGTGCCTGTGCTTCGGTTAAAACAGAGGGTGATGGCGATAGTAGTGTTTGAGGAAGCGCCGCCTGTTCGCTGTCTTCCTTTTTTGGCGAACCATCTCCCGGCATGAATGGGGTCTCTATAGTCGCCTCTGCTTTCTCTACGCCGTCCGCCTTGTTTGTTTCACGGATCAGCTTCTTAGCGCCGAACATGATGAGCATGTTGGTTGTCTCATCGGTTGTTTGCATTACTAGGCTGCGGCGCGCGACATCGTAGTCACCCTTCTGAAGCGCCGCTTCATATTGATCCCAGCTTTTTACAATCACTTCGGTCTCTATCTGCAAAACGCTACGCCACATCCCCGCCACCGCTTCGGCCACCGTCCGCTGCTGATCGTTACGGTTGATCAGCAATCTGATGCGCGGAAAGCCGCGCCCTTCCGGGTAACCGGCCTCCGCGAGCAGCCTTCGCGCACCATTAGCATCGTATGCAAGCGCCTTCACGTTTTCTCCGCTCGCACTTCGGTTATCCGCTATCACGCTTGGCAAAAAACTTTTTGCCGCTTCGGTCGCGCCGCCCAGTTTATCCGCGCTCAAACGGTCGCGATCAATCGCAATGGCAAGCGCCTCGCGTATGCGCCGGTCAGTGAACGGCGCGCACGCTGTGTTGAAGGCGTAGTAGGTGAGCGCGCCATAGGTTGCGCGCTTAAAGTCTCGGTAGGTGGCTAATAGTTTCAGGGCCAGTGGTTCAAAGGCAGCGTTTGTCACAACATCCACTTCACCAGCGCGGTATGCGGCGAGTGCTGCCTCGGCGCTCGCCGCATCCACGAAACGCACACGCTCAAGCGCCACTGTTTTCCTGGCCCAGTAATTTTGCACGCGCTCAAGGATGACGCTGTTGGGTGTCACTTGACTTAATTGAAAAGCGCCGTTGGATATAATCTGCGGCGTCACATTTTGAACGCTTTCAATCGGCGCTTGTTTGGATTCGGCAATAAAATTTTCTGGAGACGGATTAACTGCTGCGCTTGCTTGATGTACCGGGCGAAAAACAGGATGTGCCACAAGCGTCGGGAAGTTGTTATCAGCACCCCGCAGACGCACGCGCAGGAGGTGCGGACTGACGGCTTCTGCGCCGAATTGCCCGGCTTCTTCTGAATGGATTTGAGCTAACAACTTCGCTTCTGGTTTGGTTAACTCTTTTTCATTCGCATCTTCGCTTTCATCAGAGCTTCCGGCACGTTGTTCCTCTCTTGCCACTCGCGCCTGCAAAGTTTCTGCGGTGTCGAGCGGCGCACCTTCGATACTCCTCAACAGTTGCGCATGTGGGGCCAGACGGCCGAGTTGTAGCGTGCGCTGCCAAGAGCGCACAAAATCATGCGCCGTGACCGGGTCGCCGTTAGACCAACGTGCATCTCGGCGAAGATGAAATGTCCACACACGCTTATCAGCCGAAGACTCCCAACGCGACGCGACGGCGGGCACCGGCGCAAGACTCTGCGGATCGTAATCGGTTAATCCCTCAAACATCGCGCGCACGGCATCTATGTCAGGTGATACGGCGGCCAGGGCCGGATCAAAGATTTGCGGCAATCCGCCGTTACTCCACCGGAGTTCGTTCGCGCGCGGCACGGTGACGCGACCGTAGAATCGTTCTCCCTCGTCAACGGAAAAACATCCACCGCTCACAAGCGTTGCGGCAACCGCCAGCGACACGACAAACCGGGGCCGCCATCTTCGACAACTTTTACTTCGTACCGATTTCCTCTGCGTCATACTCTAAAGCGCCTGCGTCGGGGTAGCTGCTTGTCGCAGTTTTTCGTAAACCTCAGATGTTTGTCTTCGCGTGTCCTCAAAGCCATCCGAGGTGTCAATCAAGTAATCAGCGTAGCGCATCTTCTCTTCCTGCGGCATCTGAACCCTAATGCGTCTTTCGGCCTCTTCGCGTGACAAGTTGCTGCGCTTCATCAACCGTTGCAACTGAATCTCCGGGCGGCAGTGAACAACAATCAGTTTATCAAAGCGCCGACACCCTCCCGATTCGATCATTAACGCGGCATCAACGATAGCGACCCCTTCGGGATCTTCTATCTCCCTGCATTCGAGCCACGCGTCTTGTGCTTTAATGATGAACGGATGAAGAATTGAATTTAGCAGAAGCCGATTACGCTCATCGGCAAAAACTACCGCCGCTAACCGTGCGCGATCAAGCGTTCCATCCGCTTGCAGTACGTCAAGCCCAAAGTTTTCTATAATTGCACGGAGACCTGGCGTTTCCGGTGCAACTACCTCGCGGGCTGTCGTGTCGGCATCCGTGACATGGCAACCTAGTTCTGCCAGCGTCGCAGCGACAAATGATTTACCGACGGCAATCGAGCCTGTGAGTCCGACTTTCAACATCTCAAGAACAGTGACTCGGACTAAGCAGGAGAGAAGGCAGAAAGCAGTAGGCAGCACGGAAGCAGATGGGTTGTTTTCTGCCTACTGCTTTTTGCCTACTGCCTTCTCTATTCCTGCTCGTCACCTGTCACTTTTATCCCTCGTCGCATGCGTGCGGCCTTGACAGTGTTCTGCATCAGCATCGCTATTGTTAGTGGGCCAACGCCGCGGGGCACCGGCGTTAATCGTCCGGCGACTCCTTCAACTTCGGCTGGATGCACATCCCCAACCAACGTGTATCCCCGCCGCTTGATAATCTCAACACGCTTAGCAGCATCGTCTCCGAACAGAGCGCGGGCTTCCCCCTCATCCGTAACTTTGTTCATGCCGACATCCACGACGGCTGCACCCGGTTTAATGTGTTCGCCGCGAACAAGGGCAGCGCGACCAATCGCGACAATGAGGATGTCTGCTTGCCTGGTCATCGCGGCGAGGTCGCGCGTCCGTGAGTGGCAAATTGTGATTGTGGCATTGCGCTGCAAAAGTAGCTGACTCATCGGTCGGCCAACGATGTTGCTGCGCCCGACGACACAAGCGTTCATGCCACTGATGGCAACTCCTGAACGTTCGAGAAGTTCGATGATTCCAGCAGGCGTGCACGGCACCAGCCCAGGCTGGCCTAAGGCAAGGCGACCGACATTGATCGGATGAATTCCGTCGACATCTTTTGCTGGATCAATTGCCTCGATCACACGTAATTCATCAACGCCCGGCGGCAGGGGCAACTGCACAAGGATGCCGTCAACATCGTCGCGCTTGTTCAGTGTTCCGACTAGATCAAGCAGATGTTCGGTGGTTGTCTCTGCGGCGAGAACATGAGGTTCCGAACGGAGTCCGAGCGCTTCGCAGGCGAGCACTTTATTGCGCACATAAATTGTCGACGCCGGATCATCTCCGACCCGCACGGTCGCCAAGCACGGGCGAACATTAGACTCCTGCTGGAGACGCACAACCTCTGCGGCCACCTCGCGCTTGATCTCTTCGGCGATACGTGCGCCGTCTAAAACTTCTGCTCGTTGATCAGTTGTTTTTTCCATCTCTGCTTCGCGTACAACCCTTCAGCGCGCATCCTAGCATACATCCCGTCAGGCTCGTTATTGACGATTCCGAGGGATCAACAGCCATTCTTTGCCCGGCTCAACGGCTTATTAAACCTTAACAATCACGCGTAATCTATGGGGGTCTTGCGGGTGAGTTTGTTTTTGCCTGCTCGTTCTATTCGACTCGCCCAATGTACAGAGAGGTGCTTCGGGGGCGCTCAGCTTTGTTAATAATTTTGATCATTTGCCGCTTTACGGAACCGTCGATAATCGCAATGATTTCGTTTACAAAGCAGGCGAAGCGACGCGAGATTCAAGGGAAGGAACCTGCGACTGTGTTGCTAGCAACTGCTTGATTGCATCAACCATCTTTGTGATGCCCAATGGTTTCTTGAGAAAGATATTGGCCCCGGCCGCAAGCGCTTCATGCTTGCAGTCGCTTGCTGTAAACATAATGATGGGCGTGTCGCGATGCTTAAAGGAAGTTCGTGCGCTGCGCACGAGGGTGAGTCCGCTTGCGTGTGGTAATTGGTTATCCAAAATTAGAAGGTCGTACTGCTTACCGCTCTTGATCTGCCTGCAAGCTGCCGCGCCATCACGGCACACATCCGTCTGCCAACCTTCAAGTTCCAACATCTGTTTGACGGTGAGCAGCACCAGATCATAGTCATCAACGTAGAGGATCTTAACTTTTGGTAGCACGTCTATATATCCTTTGCTTCAGTTTATGGGGACATCGCGTCTGAACTTGCCAAACCCGCTGGCGAATTCACGCGTCACACAAACCGCAATCGACGTTCCTTTGAACAGTAGAACTAGACTTACTGTACGCGCACCAAGATCGACACATGATTTAGGAGGCTAAAGAATTGAAGAAGGTGAATTGACACTACGGCTATGCCATCAATCAGCAGCAGCAATAATCTAAGAGGTGGAACAAATTACACGGTGCTCCGCTCTATCCTTCGACTTAAACCGTTGATGTTGGTGAGTTTACACAGGCACGCAAGATTTCTTGCGGGATGCATAGATTTGTGGTTTCTAACACTCCCGCTTTTGATGAAGTTCGTTGGTAGAGGATTATGGGCAATGGTTTGTTGAACGGTTCATCGCTTGCCGCAGCCTTTCATAAGCTTCGCTTTGTCGGGCCGCAACCCTTGATGTCGCGTGTTGAGCATGAAGGACAATGTTTGATGATTGCGGATACCCAGCAGACGCGCCGCCCGTGTGATGCTGCCGATGCTCGCCCGTAACGCACGCTCAATCAACTGTCCTTCAAAACGCTGAACCTCCTGCGCCAAGTCACAGCCACGCCAAGCGTTAGCCGGGTCCCCGTCGGTTGTTTGTCTTAACGCCAACGTTTCTACGGCCTCCTCAGAAATCACGTCACCGCCATGACTCGTCAACATTGTTCGCTCGATGAGCGTGCGTAATTCGCGTGCGTTGCCACGCAGTTCTAATCTCTGTAGCGCCTCTAGACTCTCGGCGGTCCACTCAACACGGCGACCGTATTTCGTCTCCATCATGCCGATAAAGTGCTTGGCGAGCGCGCCGATGTCCGCTGGACGCTCGCGTAGCGGCGGAATCTCTATGTGGAATGGTGTGAGCCGATGAAACAGATCTTCGCGAAAGCGTTTGGCAGCCAAAAGTGTCGGAAGATCATGGTTAGTGGCAGCGATGATCCGCACATCAACGTGCTCCGGCATGCCGCTGCCCAGTGGGCAGATCTCACCATGTTCAACCAAGCGCAGAAGCTTCGCTTGATTACTCCAGCGCAGTTCGCCGATTTCATCCAAGAATAGCGTGCCGCCTGCGGCTTCGCGCACCGCTCCCAGATGATCTTCAACCGCATCAGTAAAGCTTCCCTTCCCGTGACCAAACAACTGTGATTCGAAGAGCGTGTCAGAGAGCGTCGCACAATTGATGGCGACAAACTTGCCCGAACGACCGCTACATTGGTGGATAATACGGGCCAACACCTCTTTGCCTGTGCCGGTTTCGCCTCTCACGAGCACCGTCTGGTCGGTCGCCGCGACGCGTTCGACAAAGCGTAGAAGCTCGGCCGTTTCCTCCGCCTGATGCACAAAGTCTGGTGTACTCTCGCTTGCCAACTTCGCGCGCCTGTTTCTGGCGGTAATTAAGTACCGCGCACACTGGTACAATCGCTCTCGCGTCTCGCGGTGTTGTGATGATGACAGTAACCGGTCCGCCCGCTCGTACTGTTCTTGCATCTCATCAATTGTAAGATGCTTCCTTAATTCCTCAACAAGCGTGAGGGCGGCGCGCCCCGCCCCTTCCCGGTCTCCCGCCTGTTCCGCCTTCACGGTCGCCCGTTCGAGCGCAGCGCGGGCGGGCGTGTAACGATTGAGTCGCGCCAGCGCCGTGCCATATGTCGCGAGAGCCTCTGCTAATAGCGCGTGCTGATCACCTTGCTCGAGCGTGTGTACCGCCGCTCGTATCACTCTCTCCGCTTCAAAGTTCTGGCCCTGCGCTAACAAATTCCTGGCTCGCGTCTCGTCCACTTGGGCACAATGCACGTTGTCCTTGAGACTGACGAACAAACGGCGAGCCTGGTCCAGATGATCATCCGCTTCGATGTATCTTCCGGCGGCAAGGTGGAGGAGGCCCAAGTTGTTTTCAATCGCCGCGCGGAACCGCAAATGTCCGGCCTGCTCGAAGTGAAAGCTTGCTGCGGCGTACTCGATCAAGGCACGGTCTATGAAATCCTCGCGTTGTTCTGAAGCTCCGAGATTCTTCAGCACCGTTGCCAGCGTAGTGTGGAATTTGCCCTTGAGTGTATGATCAGCGCTCGCTTCGACCGGGGGGGCAGCCTCTGTCAGGATGCGCAAAGCGTCATTCAACCTATTGGCCGCTCGCTCGACTTCGGCGCTACGTAACAGAGCCAGCGCCTTCAACTCCAGGTCTGCTTCGGCAAGTTGATTGAGCGCCTCGCCTAGTATAATCCGCGCTTCGTCAAAGGCTCCCTCACGCCAGTAACACCAGGCAATCTCGATCTGAGCTTCGGCCGCTTTCCTCTCATCGCCAAGCGACTTGAAAATAGTCGCGCTTTCAGTGATAAGATTCTTTGCCGTTTCCTGCGCGCCTGTGATCTGACCCGCGCTGCCGATCCACCCCGACAAAGAGCCGATGCGCAACAACACTTCGGCTGACGCCCGCTCATCCAGATTACCGAGCGCGGGGCGCTCACCAATGCGCCCCCACAGATCGCCCATTGCGCCGCGTGCTGCTTCGTAGTTACCGGCCTGTTCCAACTCCTTCGCAAGCGCACAACGAAGCTCTGCACGCTCATTGGAAGTGAGAAATGAATCATTAACCTGGTGAAGCAATCCAATTGCTTGATCCGTGTCAGCCTTCACTATTTTTGCCATAATAAACTAACCTTTTTAGTGCTAACATAGGCAATCTCCCCATTGAAACAACCGATCCTCGCCACTTGTAAGTAGAAGAATCTGATTCTTTAATTCACCCCGTATATGACGGGAACTCTGGTGCAGAGAGTCCCTACTTAATCGGGGGCATCTAGCTGGCTAGTCTCTGCGCCTGGTAACAAACATTAACCAGGAATTACTCATTTCAGGAGAAAACAATGAAGCAATTGCGACGAATCTTTGCAGCCACCGTTATAACCTGTGCGCTTACCTCGTCAACGTTTGCGGGCGACATCGGCGTTGGAAGATCAACTGCAGGCGATATTGGCGTCGGCCAAGCAGTAGCAGCAGGCGACATCGGCGTTGGCCGGGTGGCCGCGACCGGTGACATCGGAGTCGGAAAAGCAGAAGCCCGTGAGGGATTTAATAGCCAGAGCAGTTCCAGTGAATTTATTCTGACAGCCATGCTAAATACTCTGCAAAACTTGTTGCCTTTGTTTTAGCCGTGTGTATAAGCATTAACTGGGTGGCTTAGTTTTCAATGCGACCCCCATAGTTAATACTTAGCAATACTCTAATCTCACCACGTGGTGCTTATGCATCGCGTATATCTCGCCGTGATTTCAATCTCCGGGCGGTTGAGGTTTCGTGTATCTTGTACTCTTGTATTCTGACAATCAACAGTGAATGCTTTAAATCTTAACCGGCGGATTATTAGGCACACATCCTACATCCATTCTTCCGGTAAAATCAACATTGGATTTTGTCTCGTTGGATTTTGTCTCGGCGCTCCTGGCCTTCGTTGGGTGATAGGTCTTGACGCCTTAATTTATATCTACCAAAGATTTTCGGGATGAACACAGACCTTCATACAACATCAAACAAACTTCGTGTGCGGCGTCAACAAGTCATGTCGTTTATCGGCGTTACCATCCTCTACATTGGACTGACGGCCTGCGCTGCTTCGCCCGAGCGTTCATCACATGAACAGCGCTACGAATTGACCGGCAAAGTTGTCTCGGTTGACAAGGCCGAGCGGCGCGTGGTCGTAGCGCATGATGAGATAACCGGGTTCATGGACGCGATGATTATGCCCTTCACTTTAAAAGAAGCGGAAGCCCTTGACGTGATCGCACCGGGCGACCGTTTGTCGGCGACATTAGTGGTGGACGGCGAAAAGTCATGGCTCGAAAATCCGGCGATTACTAAAGCGGATTCGTCAAGCGGAAGTGCGGGAAGCATCAATGAAGCTATCGAACCGAGTCCGGGCGATGCAGTACCCGATCTCTCGCTTGTTAACCAAGACGGTAAACCGATTCGCTTCCACGGGTTCCAAGGGAAGGCGCTCGTCGTCACTTTTATCTACACGCGCTGTCCGCTGCCGGAATACTGCCCGCTGATGAGCAGCAACTTCGCCGAGATAGATCAGCTATTGCGCCACAACCCGCAAGTCCGTGAGCGAACGCATCTGCTTAGCATCAGCGTTGATCCCGCGCACGATACGCCGCAAGTGCTGCGTCGCTACGGCGCAGCGTATGTGGGAGATAAGAACAATCGGGTGAGTTTTGCCGACTGGGAGTTTGCAACCGGCACACCGCAGGAAGTTCAGCGGGTGGCACAGTTCTTCGGATTAAGTTATTACACGGAAGGTGATCAGATTGTGCATTCGCTTCGCACGGTGGTCATCACGCCGGAAGGCAAAATCTTCAAAATTTACAAAAATAACGAGTGGAAACCCGCCGACGTGATACGCGATCTCGAAAGCTTAATCACACAGAAGTGACGGGTGACAAGAAGAATCAACGTGGAAAAGTTCGCAGATGCAAGTTAAGCCAGTAGAATGACAAACGTCTCACTCCTTAAGTTTTTTCACAGCTTCCGTCAAAGCTGGAACCACCTCGAACAGATCTCCGAC
>JACCTF010000305.1 GCA_013812565.1 Pyrinomonadaceae bacterium
TCAATAGCCCGGCGCACCGCGCCGGGCTATTGAATGCCACACATTCCTTACGCCCTGTCAGGGCTTAGAGGAAAACCACTTTGCATACCCGGCGCGGTGCGCCGGGCTATTGAATCGCGCCACTTCGTGGCTGGGTTAAGCTTTTACACAACTTGTGTAGATACTAATGGATGAACGCTCTGGCTATTATCAAGCATCCCTGACGGGACGAAATATGTGTCCAGACATCAGCCAGTGAAGATGATTTGATCAAGCTTCATCAATCTACTTCAACCCTTCGAGCAGCGTCCGCGCATGGTCGGCCAACTCGCCGGTTGGATGAGTCTCCAAATATGTTTTCAACTCACGCGCTGCTTCGTTGCGTTCACCTCTTTTTGAGTGGATGAACGCGATGTAGTAATGGGCAACCCCGTACTCGGAACCGCCGAGGATGAGAGCCTTTGATAACTCGTCAAAGGCCGCTTGAAGCTCTTCGAGTCCTAAGAGAGCGATCCCCGTGTACAGATGAGCCGCGGGTTGCGTGCCGTCTACGGCAAGCGCCTGTTGAAGTTGATACACCGCTTCACGATAGTGCTTCTGTTCAACTGCAATAATTCCAAGGTTGAGTCGCGGTTTGAATGATCTCGCATCTGTTTTTAGCGCGGCCTCAAACTGTTCAATCGCTTCGTTCACCTGCTTGAGTTTGAGATGCTGCATGCCCAGTTCAGTGTGCGCCGCAAGATAATTTGGATAGAGAGTGAGAGCTTGCTTGAGATGCTCGATTGCTCGCTCGGTATCTCCTTTGTCGATCAGCTTGGCTGCCCTTTCATACTCTCGCTTGGCTGGGGCAGGCACCTTTTGATTAAGTTCGGCGACCGAGATAGTTTTATTACTTTTCTTTTCTTCAGCCGTTTCATTCTTCAGTTTCAGGTAGATCGTCAACGTCGTCTGCCGACCGCGAGCAAGCTCAACTCGTTGTGTCGTCGGCTCGAAGATTTTGCTGTCGCCAATCGTCTCCAAGTAATAAACTCCGGCCGCCAAATTTAAGAATCTAAACTCGCCGTTCTTATCAACCGGCAGCCGCGATAGCAAATTCAACGAGCTTTTCAGATTGACCTGAACATTACCGTCAGCCGCACGCCCTGACGGAAGCACTACGCGACCCGTGATGCTTCCGGACGGACTGCCAAACTCGCGAGAGGGGTTTGAATCCTCACGCTGCTGCGCGCCGGCGATGCCCGAAGCAAAGGTGATGAATGCTACGAAACAACAGACGGGGAAGATTCTTTGTAGGTACATGGAGGCAAAGCATTATACTCGTTCAGCCATTCTTTGTGAGAGAAATGAAGATCAACTTTTTGAAGAATTGTTGTACCCTGTTCGGCACAAAAGTTTTTGTATCAACTCGCAGTAAGGGAGCAAAACATGAAGCTTATCAGCTATCAGCGTGATGGAAGAAATAGTTATGGAGTGGTGGTGAATAACCGCATCGTTGAGGTCGGGGGCGACCTCGGCAGCCGATACCCGACGTTGCGTGCGGTTCTTGAAAATGACGCTTTGTCCGAGCTTGCTCGCTATACAGAAGGCGATGGGAAATCTAGTGAGCAAGAGCTTGGTGATGAGTTAAACAAGATCACTGTACTACCCGTGATACCGAACCCCGATAAGATTATCTGCGTCGGACTCAACTATGCGGCGCACCGCGCGGAGACGGGGCGCGGCGAAACCGATCACCCGACGCTCTTCACGAGATTTGCAAACACGCTCGTCGGCCACAATCAGCCGATCATCAAACCGAAAGCCTCAGAGCAGACTGACTATGAAGCCGAGTTGGCCGTCATCATCGGTAAACGCGCGCGCCACGTTTCAGTCGCAGAGGCGCTTTCATATGTCGGCGGCTATGCTTGCTTCAACGATGTCTCGATACGCGATTGGCAGCATCACACGAGTCAGTTCACGCCGGGAAAGAATTTCCCCGGAACCGGCAGTCTCGGCCCGTGGTTGGTCACGGCAGACGAAATCGCTGATCCATCAAAACTAACGTTGATGACGCGGCTCAACGGAGAAGAGCTGCAAAATGCGACTACCGATCAGATGATCTTCACCATCCCCGATCTTATCTCCTATATCTCGACCTTCACCGAGTTGGTTCCCGGCGACATCATCGCGACTGGGACGCCGAGCGGCGTCGGCGTCGCACGCAAGCCTCCCTTGTTTATGAAACCCGGCGATATGGTTGAAGTCGAAGTGTCGGGCATCGGCGTTCTTCGTAACCCGGTTGTCGCTGAATAAAGGAGAAGCGTGCAAAGCTTTATAAAACTTTGCACGCTTCTAGTTCTACTCAAGTTAAAGGGTTGAAGAACTAACGGCGGACGCCTGTGCCACCGTATGTCTGGAAGTCTTTCTCAAGTTGCGCGGCATGCGCATCATCGCGGGCACTCGTTCCAATCAGAATGCCGCCTTCCTTGATGCCTGTCTCATACTCTCTGGCACGCTCCTCCGGAATACCTGATCCGACCAGCGCGCCCAACAAGCCGCCGGTCAACCCGCCCGCGCCCGCGCCCGCGAGCGCCGCCGCTAATGGCCCAGCCACAATCAACCCAATGCCAGGCAGCAAAACGCTGGTGCCAATCGCCGCGATACCGGCGAGGACAGCGCCGACGGTGCCGCCGATGGCTGAGCCAACGCCCGCGCCCTCAAGCGCCTTCGATCCTTGGGCTAGCTCTGCGCCCGGCTGTGCACCAGCGAAGTGCCGAGTACGAGTTTCATCGGACATCATCACGCTAATGTCATCTTTAGTGTAACCGTGGCGCGTGGTTAAGTCCTCGAATGCACGCTGCGCTTCCTCCGGTGAGCGGTAAAGGCCGGTCACCATCCGCCCGCCCGAAGTCGATTTACCGCCAGTCATTCCGCGTACAGAGGCCCCACGAACGCCATCCGATTCATCAAGCACATTGTTTGTCGCTTGCCGCGCGCGGCCGGTCGCATTCTCGCGCTCGCCTTCGCGCTCCAAACTGCGGTTGCCGGTCACTGCGCCCGCAGCATCTTTAACCGCACCCTTAGCACGTTGCCCTAAGGCTGATGCTTCCTCGCCAAGGCTGTCGTCTCTCTTGTTACTCATAGCAAATTCTCCTCTTCAAGTGTTAATCAAAATGGTGAGTTGAATAATTCTTTTTTCGGTTGCGTTGCAGCGGTGGGTCAGCAAGCAAAGTCATCTGCGCTCTGCCGGTTTAGCAAGTAACGTGCCCTACCATGACGGGCCAAATTAGTTAGATAAACGGCTATTGGGGTGTTGAATTATTAATGAGAAGGATGCATCAAATGCATACTTGCATGTAACATCGACACACATACACCGAGTGAGCTAATGATAGGCATCAGTGGATTAGAGGGCATCTACCGAAGCGAAACGAGTACGGCGCATACGCCATCAAGTGCGCTCACGTTCGGCGGCTCGCCGCAGCAAACCATATTTATAAAAGCCGATAGCGTTGCTGAAGACCGCGGGTTTAACCATCTCCGCATGCGGATAGATGCGCCGCAGAGGATCGTAGAGAAGTTCGCCGCTGCCGCCGGCAATGAGCACATGAGCGGGACGCATCGGGCGAATCGTTTCTTGAATGCGGTTGATGATCTCGGGCGTTTGCCGCTGAAGCATCTCTAAGCGTAGTTGCGCCAGATTTACCTGTTCGCCGTTGCTCGCAATGTATGGTTGATCGCTGCGTATGTATGCTTCGATCTCACTGCGCGAGAGAAAGTCGTCGTAGCGAGAATCGATCTCGCGCTGCATCACATGATAAACGCTATCGAGCGAAGACGGAATGGACTTCGAATACTCGTCGATGTAGCGGCCCTCGGCGCAAGCGATGTCGATTGTTTTCTCGCCGCCATCAATCACCGCAGTCGGCTTCAACCTCTCTGGAATCTTCACGCCTTCGCCGTCCAAAGCCCACGACAGATAACTTCCGTAGCCTTGCGGCAGCACCAGCACGCGGTCGAGCGTGAACTCCACTTCGGCCCGCACCGACTGGTCGCGGCGGTAAAGCTTTACCTGGTGTTCACCGGCTAAGCTTTTGGAGAGCGCGTCACGATAGCTGGCGTAGAAATTGACGGGCAGGCCAACCACTATGGTTTCGGGAACCGGCAGTTTCTTCTCGACGAGAAAGCGCGCTAAACCGGCGATGGTGAGCGCCGGATTGTAGGTGCGTGTAAACTCTTCGCGGTCGGTGGTCGTCTCTCCGCCGCGATTGAGCCGCACCGCCGTGTCGCCGACGTTACGGACGACGCCCGGCTCGATGCTCAGTTCAGCGATAAAATCGCTTCCGTCGCCGGTGCCGAGAAAATCATCGGCAAACCGCGCATCGCCAGTCACCGAGGGGAAGATCATCGTGCGCGCTGCGCCACCGGACTCGCTATAGATTTTGACGGCTGAATACCCTGTATCAACAGCAATCACTCCGCAGCGTTCGTTTGTTGCTCGATCATTATTTGATAAGGTCGGCGTCTGCTTCTTCGAAGACATTGCTCTGGTTCCACCCTTTGCCAACTTGATGTTAGAGATAGTATAAAGCTTTATCTTGTTTAGCAATCCGGAACCGCCCACTTATTATGCGATTGTGGCTGAGCAAAAGTAGCGAGGTTCCGCTACATGAGCAGATCACTACGCAGATCATGCTCGGCATCCTGAGCCACGACCTGCCGCCGGGCGAGCGGCTTCCAAGCACGCGCGGGCTTGCCCGTCGTTTTCAGATTCACCCTAACACCGTTAGTGCTGCTTACAGTGATCTTGCGCGCCGCGGTTGGGTAGAGCGTCGCCGGGGTAGCGGCATCTACGTCCGCCCGTTCACCCACGACACTACGGCCGATGTGCAACTTGAGCTGGATCAGTTAATCTCATCGTTTCTCCAGGCCGCGCGCACCCGCGGGTATTCCCTCAAACAAATTCAACATCGCGTCGGACAATGGCTTGCGCTGCAGCCGCCCGACCATTTTGTTGTGATCGAACCTGACGAGGAACTTCGCTCGATCCTCATCTCTGAACTTAGCGAGGCAACCGGTCGTGATGTTGTCGGCAGCGGCATAGAAGAATGCACAGGGGGAGAAGGAGGGGCGGCGGTGCTCACAGGTGGCGTGGCCGTCGCGATGTATGGTCAAGCCGAGCGGGTTCAAGCCGCGCTTCCGGCGGGAACAACCTGTCTGCTGCTACGCGCGCGGTCGGTCGTGGAAGCGCTGCAGGGACAGGAGCGGCCACCCGTTGAAGCGCTGATCGCCGTGGTATCACGCTGGCCCGGATTCTTGCAGTGGACGCGCACCATGTTAGTTGCCGCCGGGGTTGACAGCGAGGCGCTTGACTTTCGTGATGCGCGCGAGCGCGGGTGGAAAAAGGGTTTGGCCGCAAGCGCGTTTGTGATTACAGACGCAATGACCGCCGGAGACCTGCCCGCCGGTTGCCGCGCCCGCGTGTTCCGCATCATCGCTGACGCATCGATTGCGGAAGCACGTGGTTTTGTGGAACAGTTCTTTACCTTATCCACTTCAGGCGCTACCCGGAAGTTGTGACCATTGGTATCGACACAAGTATTGGCAAGCTGTTTTTAGCCACGAAGTGGCGAGATTCAATAGCCCGGCGCACCGCGCCGGGTAATGAGCACACGTTGATTCGAAGCCCTGAAAGGGCGCAATAACCACTATGTCGCCCTTTCAGGGCTTGGATGGAAATCGCACTTCACACCCGGCGCGGTGCGCCGGGCTATTGAATGCCGCTCTTTCAGAGCTAAGGAAGCTCAGACAAGCACCCGTTCACTTGTGTAGATACCAATGAGTTGTGACGGTGGAAGAAGTGTCATACCAGAGAGTGCCGCCTAGCCGCCGCCACTTGTATCCTCGGTCCGGGTAGGCGGTAACTCAAGAGCGCCCACCTGCCAAAGGTTCCGCGATCATCGAATCCCAAACCATGCAGACAAACATTCAAGCAAACATTCCGGCGAACATTGCCGTGGCAGCGCCGCAACGAGTCATAACCAGGCGCGCCGTGGCGAGTTGGGTCGTGTACGACTTGGCGAACACGATCTTCTCGATGGGCGTTGTCTCGCTCTTCTTCTCGCTCTGGATACGTGATGCGGTCGGTGCCAATCATGCTGACACTGTGTACGGAATTATCAGCGCCATCTCGATGGGCATAATCTTCTTTTTATCGCCGTTGCTCGGCGCAATGACTGATCGCGCTCGCCGCCGCATGCCGTTCCTCGTCGTGAGTACGCTCGTGTGCGTATTCTTCACAGGGCTTCTGGCGCGCTCCGGCTTCTACTTATCAGCGTTCTTCTTTGTTGTCGCCAATGTTGCCTACCAAGCCGGATTGCAATTCTACGATGCGATGCTCCCGGAAGTGAGCACTGAGAAGAACCGGGGAAAGATCAGCGGCATCGGCGTCGGCGTCGGCTATCTCGGCTCATACATCGCGGTCGGCTTCGGGCTTGTCTATGGAACCGAGGACAAGCCGTTTCTCTTTCTCATGATCGCGCTCGCCTTTCTGCTCTTCTCCATTCCCTGCTTTCTCTTTGTCAGAGAGCGCGGTAACCCCGATCCACGACCGATCAACTTCCAGATGGTGCGCGGCTCAACCAGGGAGACGATCAACACGCTTCGTTCGAGCGAGGAGTATCCGGGCCTCCGGCGTTTCCTGATAGGCCGCGTCTTCTACACCGACGCGATCAACACGGTGATCTCGATCATGGCACTCTACACCGTCAACATCGCCGTTGGCACTGGACTCAGCGAACAGCAGGGACAGGCGCAAGCAAATTTGATCTTGATGGCAGCCGTCACCTTTGCCGTCGGGGGCGGTTTCTTCTGGGGCTGGCTCGCCGACCGACGCGGCCCGAAGCGGACGCTTGATCTCGTCCTGCTAATGTGGATGGCGATTTTCCTCGCCGCCGCATCCGTCGGACTCCTCGGTCTTCCATTGTGGACGCTCTACGTGGTGGCGGCCCACGCGGGCTTTGCGCTCGGCGGTAT
The DNA here is from genome assembly GCA_013812565.1 of Pyrinomonadaceae bacterium. Taxonomy (GTDB): domain Bacteria; phylum Acidobacteriota; class Blastocatellia; order Pyrinomonadales; family Pyrinomonadaceae; genus JACCTF01. The sequence continues at coordinate 6,994 of JACCTF010000305.1, forward strand.
CTGGGCAGCGGACCGACCCCTGATGCTGCGCCTGACGCCGCCCGCGCGCATCGGCGAGTTTTACGGATTGTACGGCATGGTCGGAAGGTTTTCGGCGATTACCGGGCCGGTAATCTGGGCCATCGTTACGCATCTCGCCATACAGGTCTTCGGCCTCACGCCGCAGGTGGGACAAGGCATCAGCGTGCTGGTGCTGATGACACTGGTAATCATAAGCCGCATCATCCTTCGCCCCGTCTCCGATGAACCGCCTGTGTGGCCGCAGGCATATTTAGTAACAGACAATGCTCACACGGCGAAGGATCAGCGATGAGCAACGCTCTTGCGCCGGATGAGATTCCGGTTGCTCAACGAAAGAGCGGTCGAGCGATCACCAGACGCATCATCTGCACGCTGCTCGGTTGGACGCTGCGCATCTTCTTCCGCCGTATCGAGGTGATAGGCGCTGATCGAGTCCCCGAATATGGTCCGGTGCTCTTTGTCTTAAATCATCCAAACGCGCTTGTTGATCCGATCTTTGTGTTGTGCCTTGCGCCGCGCCGCGTTTCGTTTCTCGCCAAAGCGCCGCTCTTCCGAATGCCGGTGATAGGCTTCCTGGTGCGTGCGCTTGACTCGCTTCCCGTCTACCGTCACCAGGATGCGGGCGCGGATACGGCACGCAACCGCGAAACCTTCGTGCGCGCGTCGCAACTTCTCGCGGGCGAAGGAACAATCGCCCTCTTTCCGGAAGGCGTCTCGCACAACGAGCCACAGCTTCAACCGCTCAAGACCGGTGCCGCACGAATCGCCTTGAGTGCCGCGTCAGCGATAAAAGGTTCGACTCTCAAGATTGTGCCGGCGGGTCTCTACTACACGGCGAAGACGACTTTTCGCAGTGGGGCGCTGCTCTACTTCGGAGAACCTATAGAGGTGGAACGGGTTGCGCTTGATGGAAGTGGCGAACCTCCGCGCGAAGCCGTGCGTGCGCTGTCTGAGCGCATCGAGCAACGCTTACGCAAAGTGACTTTGAACGCCGAACACGAAGCGGCGCTCAAAACAATCATTCGCGCTGAACACATCTTCTCTTCGGCGGAGCATGGATCAAACGGTGGGCAAAGCCTCGCACGCGAACTCGGACTGCGACAACGCTTCATAGCAGGATATGCCGTTCACCGTCTTCGCTCGCCCGAGCGACTTGCCGCGCTTGAGAGTCGCATCACCCGTTATGAGCAACAACTGAGGCGAGCCAATCTCGATTCGGGAAATCTCGCTGCCGCTTCGTACTCGCCACGTACTGTGGCCTCTTACTTGGTGCCACACCTGCTTTTCTTTGTCGGTCTCCTCCCTGTCGCCGTAGTTGGTTGGCTGATGCATTATCCTGCTTACCGCGCCGCAGGATTCTTTGCGACGCGGTTCGGGCGGGGCAGCGACGACATGCTCTCCACCATCAAGATGCTCGCGGCGATGCTGCTCTTTCCCGCGACGTGGATCGGGATTGCTGTTTTGTTCGGTGTGCTGGCTGACCACCCAATGAGCGGGATCATCACGCTGCTTATCGCGCCTCTCAGCGGCTACGCCGCACTCCGCTTCTTCGAGGAGCTTGATAGTTTTAGGGATGCTGCAAGAGCGTTCACCTTCTTTGTCACACGCCGCAGGTTCTTTGAGCACCTGCTTGCAGAGCGCGAGCGCATCCGCGGAGAGATCTTAGCGCTCGGCGACGAAGCGGCAAACATCGTGGTTTGATCGAACGGATGATGAACAATTCTTTACCGGAAGAGATCGAAATTTACCGTGATCGCACGTGGCGGCGCGAGGAAGAGTCGCGCGTCGAGAGCGCAGTCGAAGCGGAGAAGCTAATCGAAGTCGTGGGCTTTTGCGCCGGGTTGACAGACGCACGGCGTCCCGGTCCGTCGCTCTATATCAGCGTGTGCGGACGCCGCGATGCGCACATGCCGCGCAACGTGCAGAAAGACCCGGAGAGCAGTCTGGCATGGCGCATCAAAGACGAGGTGATGCGCCGCGGCCGCGTCTACTACGCAAAGCTTGCACGGGGTCGATCCACCTTCGTCGCGCCACGCCTCCTCCCGCACTTTCATGCTCTATGGGGCATACCGCGCAAAGAAGAAAGCACACGACTGTCGAACGAAGCGCGGAGTGTGCTGAAAGTGCTGCGCCGCGAGTGGGAAATGGCGACAAGCGACCTGCGCGGCAGTGCCGGAGTCGCAGACCGGCCCACGTTTACACGTGCCCTTGATGAACTACAAAAATCAATGAAGGTTGTTCCCGCCGATGTGCTCTACGAGCCGAGCTTTACGTACATCTGGATGCTCAGCGAAGGACGCTTTGCCAAAGAGTTATCAGTGAAAGTGAAGCGGGAAGACGCGCTACGCGAAGTCGCGCGCGCATTCCTGAACGGCGCCGGGATGACGGTGTGCGGCGAACTGGCGAAGGTCACAGGCCTCACGCGCCCCGACGCAGGACGGGGCAACCGCGCGTTGGTCGCCGAAAGGTACGCCGAACGCCTCGCGCAAGGCGTCTACCGTTTGGCTGACTTAGACGAGCGTCTATCGGCGTAGCACAGACTTTATCCCAAATGCGCGGTTAAGGACTGTGGAGTACGAGTCTCCCTAACTTATTGAACGCAAAGCTCCACAAGTCCCGGAAGCGATACTCTTCTGATAAGACCAGAAACAGTTGCCGACTTTGATGCACAATTTTACCCGCCACCTTCAACACCCGATGGCGCAACGTCTTGACAGTCTGCGTGTGGCAGTGCTGCGGCAGGCACAACCGCTTGAACCACGCCACGATGTTCCA
>JACCTF010000308.1 GCA_013812565.1 Pyrinomonadaceae bacterium
GCGGGTGGCGACGGTGATCTCGGTCGGCGTCGCCACGATTGCAGCAGCCATTGGTGCGGGCGGCCTTGGCACATACATCTTTCGCGGATTGCGCATGAACGACAACCGCTTAATTTTGCTTGGCGCAGTCCCCGCAGCCTTGATGGCGCTCACGGCGGATTGGCTTCTCGGTTTGTTGGAATCACGCATGAACATGCACAGCAGGCGCGGCAAGCGGCAAGCACGAAGCGCAATCGTCAGGCGCATCACCTGGGCGGGGGCGCTCGGAGTTCTGCTTCTCTGCGGCGCTTATGTTTTGTGGCGCGGAACAGGATCGTCTGCCAACGGTTCGTTGAATCAGCCGCGGCTCGTTGTCGGTTCAAAGGATTTTACCGAGCAAGTGATCCTCGGTGAGATACTAGCCCAGACGCTTGAAGCTGAAGGGATCGAGGTTGAACGACGCTTTGAACTCGGCGGCAACCTTTGTCATGACGCGCTGGTGGCCGGGCAAATCGATTGCTATCCGGAGTACACAGGCACCTCCTTAACAGCGATTCTGCACGAGCAGCCGATGTCGAATGCACAAGCCGTTTACTCGGAAGTCAAACGCCGGTATGGCGAACGGTTCAATATCGAAGTGAGTTCGCCGCTCGGCTTTCGCAACGACTTCGCGATCCTGGTGCGCGGCGCAGATGCGCGACGGTTGGGTTTGCGGAGGATCTCAGACGCTACGCCGCATGCACCCGGGTGGCGTGCTGGATTCGGTCAAGATTTTATGTCACGGCCCGACGGCTACGCTGGTTTCGCACGCACGTATGATTTGAAGTTTGCCGCCCCGCCGCGCGAGATGGATTTATCCCTCACCTACCGCGCGCTTGCTTCCGGCGAAGTAGACATCATCGCGGGCAATTCCACCGACGGTTTGATTGCCGCGCTTGATCTTGTGCAACTCGAAGATGACCGCGGACACTTCCCGCCTTATGAAGCTGTAGTTCTCTTTCGCCGCGATTTGGTTCAGCGTGCGCCAACGGCACAGGGCACGCTTGAGCGACTCGGCGGCAAAATTTCCACCGAAGAGATGCGGCAACTAAACTACGAAGTGGATGGAAAGAAGCGTTCAATCCCCGAAGTTGTGCGTGAGTGGAGACAAAGCAAAGGAGTATAGAAACGACTTGTGCGGCGGATAGGCGTGTCTGCTGACATGCATCAGGCCGCACCGCTTCTACAACCACAAGTTGCTCTGACCTCCATGATTAACCGTCCATAAAATGATTGATGTTTGTTTATGAGAAGGTGTATATGCTTGTCGGGAGCTGTTTCGATTGAAGAATCTGTGCAGGGAGGACGTATTAATTCGAATGGCATTGTCAGATCCTAAGGAAATGGTTATTGACGTAGGACGGCGCGCTACTGATGGGCGGTTGCGCGCCTCTATCTTTGCAGGCAAGCTTTTAGCTTTAACCCTTGAAGGCTACGGTGAACGCGCGCCGACGCTGCTCCTCACACGTGATCAGACTGTTCGGCTACATGCGGCGCTCGCGGAGCTGCTCCCGGATATTCAGGAGTATTCGCAAGAACCCGCCGCCGATGCGAGCAAGGCGCATGCGTGGCAGGGCAGTGAGCGAAGATCCACAGGCGAGTTGAAATAAAGTAAAGCGCGGTTAGTCCAGACTAACCGCGCTTTACTTTATCTCTCAAGCGGTCGCTTGGCTTTAGAGCAGTGCCTACTTCTTTCGTGCCAGCGTGACGCGCACCGGCTGCGACAAACTGCTGGTGGGCACTTCAATCTCTTGCGTTCGATAGCCTTTCGCCTTCACCTTGAGCTTGAGTGTGCCCATGTGAATTGGGGGAAGCGCGATGGTTCCTTCACTGTTGGTTGCTCCAAAAGATTCACAGAGCTGTTCGCCCTCGCGTGCTTTTACCCAAATAGATTTAAGGCTTGCATAAGCTCCGCTAACCGGGGTGCCGCTCTCATCGACGACGCGCAGGTCCAACCGGCCAATCCCGTTGGGTGCACTGGGGGCGCGGCCCATGTTTGGAGCGCCATCCATAGCCGGTGGCGAAGTTGTCGATTGTAGTTGGTCTTGGGCAAATCCTGTGCTGAACATTGCGGCGGCGATAAACAAAGTAAAGATTAGTCTACGCATGTCTCTTTTAGCTCCTAGTAATTTTTGTGTTTTTGCTGATGCGAGCGGGGAAGGGGCTCGCGAGTGGCAATGGATTATAGAGGCGTTTCAAAGATATTCAAAGCACAAAATCGAAAGATGAGTTTCTAACACAGAGTGATGAACATTTGATGCACAGATAGCCTCAACAGAAATCGACGGGATGCACAGGCAAGCAAGTCCAAAGTCCATGGTCTTAAGCTAAGACCATGGACTTTGGACCTACGGACATGAAACTGTTTATCCCTGTTCCAATTCTCCCGTGGTTTGCATTAGACGGCTTACCCGCTTATCAGCCCTTACTCGGGCATTCAATTCATCAATCGCGTGGCTTCTTATCAAAGTGGACGGACGCGCTTTGCATCGGTTACACTCGCCGAGCCGATTCACACTTTTTAACTCAATCATAATTGAATCGATGGTATTTCAAGGTTGTCTTCTCCGCAGCGACTCGCCGCGCTTTAAGTTTGTTCTATGACTGCTTTTGCTTCAGGGAAATCTGGCATCTCACACCCCGCGCCTGATCTCAATTATTTTCGTGAGCGCTACCCGCTAACGGTCACAAACCTCGGCGCGCTAGCCGAGCGCGAGGCATGGCTGCGGCGCATCTGGGAATTGGACGCGCGTTGGCAAGAAACGATTGAGCATCGCGCGGACTCGCCGGCGGAGGTCATCGTCCGCGCCGCGCCGCCAGCGAATCTCACGGTCGAAGGCGAGTTTGACATCATCTACGCGGGCGGCGTGCTGGGTCTGCTTCATGCGGCGGTGATGGCCTGCCGCTATCATAGGCGCGTGCTGGTCTTTGACTCACACACGGTCGGGCGCACGCATCGCGATTGGAACATCTCGGACGAAGAGCTTCTTGAATTCGACCGCGCCGGTCTGTTCACCAAGGAAGAGCTCGAGCAGGCGGTTCTAAACCGCTACCGCGCGGGTTTTGTTAAATTCCATGATGCGGCCTCGTGCGTTAAAGCGAAACCCTTGTGGATGAAAGGCGTGCTCGATGTCGCGCTCGCGGCTGACGATCTGCTGGCCCTGGCGATGAACAAGATACGCACTCGCGGGCCGGAAGGATGTCAGTTGATAAGTGGCCTGCGCTTTGTCCGCGCTTATGTCCAACCCGACCGCGTGACGGTGGAAGCGGAGGACGCCCGCTCCGGCGCGAGACGATTGTTCGCGGCGCGTCTCTTTGTTGATTCGACCGGCACAAACTCGTCTGTCAGTCGTCAAATCAATGATGGACGCTCGATCACGCATGTGTGCCCGACGGTCGGGACAGTGGCGCGCGGCTTTGCACGTGGGACAGATCAGGACCAAGTTGATTTTGGTGTCGGCGAGATTTTGGTGAGCACCGAAGACGCGCGCGATCACCGGCAGTTAATCTGGGAAGGCTTCGCCGGAAGTCCCGCGCGCGATGAATACACCACCTATCTTTTCTTCTACGACTCGGTAGACTCACCCGCCGATAAATCGCTTCTCGCCCTCTTCGAGCGCTACTTCGAAACACTTCCTAATTACAAACGCAGAGGCTCAAACTGGCGCGTTCGCAAACCTGTGTTCGGCTTTATCCCAAGTTTTCATCATCATGGTTGGCACAACCGCAAGCACACCGCGACGGATCGCGTGATGCTCGTCGGCGACGCGGCCGGACTATCAAGCCCGCTCACTTTCTGCGGCTTCGGCTCGCATGTCCGAAACCTCAGACGCCTCACGCACCTGACGCACCTCGCGGTGGAAGCGAATCTGCTTGACGAGCGGGCGCTGTCAGAGATTAACGCCTACGAGCCGCGCGTCGCGCAGATGGCAGCGCTTGCCGAGTTTATGCGGCCGACGCCGAAGAGCCAGCCCGCCGCCGTGAACGAAACGCTTAATGCCGTGATGGATGCGCTTCACGGTCTTGACGAGCGTGTCCGACGGGATCTGTTCCAAGATCGTATGACGTTCAGCGCCTTCCGAAGTCTTCTGGGTCGCACCGCCAAACTCTACCCGCGCATCTTCCAGCGTGTGCGCGAACACCTCGGCGCACGCGGCACCTTCTGGTGGCTGGCGAACATCGCCGAAGCCGTTCTCAGCGAGCGGCGTGAGCGGACAGAAGCAGTAACGGCCGGTTCCGTCCTCGCGGAACGAGACGAAGCGGCGGCTAATGAGTTTGCGCGTCATGTCAACGTCTATCGTGGACAGCAGAGCACACAAGATTAAGGTTGATCGCTTGTGATTTGTTGATTGATTACAAAGCCACTCAGTACTAAGCAGCACTCGTCGTTAGGTTTGGTGGTTCCCAGTAAATATCGATTTCACACTCCTTCTCCTTAAACACATAGGGGAACTCCTCCTTCGTAATCAGGTTCCGAACGATCACGAATCTGATTTGCTTCTCCCCCGTTCGTATCTCCTCTTCGCTCTTGTGACGCAGGTATTTGTACGGACGGTCAGGCGTCGGCGAAGTTTTACATTCGCTGATCGTTCTGGGATCGAGATTAAGCGGTTCATCGGATTCAATGATGAAAGAGCCGCTCTTGATCGTGATTGGTGGTGGCATGTTCGATTCTCCTTTGTGGTCGAGTTTGAACGTGGGTTGAGTTTAATGAACAGCAACAGAAATCTTACTGAGGTGCTTGCGGCAAACTTGAACGTCCGGTCTATTAAGGTAAGTGCCGAATGCTTCCGGCCCCCATCTTTGATGGAGTTGTGCGAGAAGATTTTCGGCGCGCGTTAAGTATTCCCTTGCGGCTTGATAGTCGCCAACGCTCTGGCTCGCGCGCGCCGCAATAAGCCATGTGCGCCACTCTGATTCCTGCTGACCGGAGCTCGCGAAGGTCGCTTGCGCCCGGGTTGCAGTTTCCAAAGCCGTTTGAGCATTGCCATCTTCAAGCATTGCCTCGGCGAGAGCCAGCAGCGCACCGGAGAGCAGCCACGGGTTGTTCGTTCTCGTTGCCATCTCGACCGCCTGTTTGCACGAAGACATCCCAACACGTGATGCGCCGGAGAGTGCCTGCGTTAACCCGAGAGTGCGCCTCGCCTCAATAGATATAGTCTTATACCGCGTGCCCGCTAAAGAGATAGCCTCCTCGCTTTTTATCTTAGCTTCTGAAAAGCGCCGCTCGCTGAGCCGCATCTGAGCGTAGATAAGATGAATCAACGCCGACAATTCTTTGTAACTTGCAGCGGGGCGACTTGCTATGGCTGACGCTTCACCGAGCACCGCGCGTGCGTCTTCGTAACGCCCGAGTTGCCACAACGCCCTGCCACGGTCAGCCAAGCTGTACCCAATATATAGTTGATCGCGGAGGTCTATGTTGATGGCGTGACTCTCTTCAAAGGAGCGAAGCGCATCAGGATACCTTTCCTGACTGATGAACAGATTACCGATCTCGCTTAGCGCGCTCGTTCGTTGTGATGGATCGCCCACCTGTTCGGCAAGCTGAAGCTGTTGCTTGAATGCTTGTAGCGCCGCATCGTAGTTACCCTTTTCCTGGTTAGCGCGCCCAATCAAGGTAAGAGCTTGCGAAACTTCTTTGCGGTAGCCCCCTTGGTTGTAAAAGGCGAGCGCCTGCTCAACGTTGCGCAGCCCTTCGTCCGTATCACCGTCACCTTGCTGGATGCGTAAGCTTCCGAGAGAGAACAGCGCTCCGGCTTCGTTGCGGCTTCCTTTACGCCTCTGCGCTAATTCAAGCGCCTGCGTGAAATACTTTTCAGCTTCATCGTGCTCGCCGCTTCTGAAAAACACGTTGCCGAGATCAATCAACCCTCGCCCTTCGAGATAATGCATCCCCCTGGCCCGGGCTAAATCTATTCCCTGGAGCGCGTACTGCTTGGCTTGCGTCGTATCCCCTTCGGTATCCGAAAGGCTGATCAGTTGTAACAGCGTTTTGATCTCCTGATATTCGTTTCGGCTGTTACGCGCCATGTCGAGCGCTCGTTGTAACTGGGTGCGCGCCTCGGGAAGCTTGTTGACTTTGTTGAAAAGAAAGCCGCGCTGATAGAACACCTCGGTCTGCCCTTCGATGTTGGTCAGATCGTTGTAGATCGACTCGGCTCGCGAGAATGCTGCCCTGGCCTTCTCGAAATTCTGCTGCCGACCATAAAGGATGCCTAGCTGCAGAAAGCCCGTTGGATATTGCGGGCCGCGCTTTGTCGCTTCCTCGTAGGTTTCAATGGCTTGCTTGATGTCATCACTCTTTTCATGAGCGCGTCCTAAATCCGCGTAGACTTGCGGCTGATCCGGCGATAGCTCGGCAATCTTGCGATAGAACTCAATGGCTTGGGCAAAGCGACGTGTGACTGTGGCGTTGATGGCCTCAAGGTAGTGCGCTTCTTCAGGCGGAAGGGCAGAGCGGTCGGACACCAGTTCGCTAACCCGCAACAACTCATCCTTCGCTTTGTCGGTGTAGTCCAACTCGGTCCACGCCTCGGCGAGCCGCGCATGGGCCAGCACGAACTTGTCATCGAGATTAACGGCTCGCTCCAACGCCTTGCTCGCCTGGTAGTACGCGCCGTTGCGTAAATGATCAACACCGGCATCATAAAAGCTTCGTGCTTCCGGTGTGGGTTTGTACGGAACTGGATGCCACCATCGCATGACGAACAAAGAGGTGAGTAGCACCACCATCAGCGCGACGAAAAAGGTGAGCGGTGATAAACGCCGCCGCAGAGCGGAGAGAGTAGCAGAGGCATTGGTTCGCAACGTCTCTGGGGGCAAAATCAGTCGCCGCGTCGGCGCATTGTCGATGCCGGAAAGTTTGGCATGGACGGCTCGCAGATCGGCCACCATCTCGTCGGCCGTTTGGTAACGCTCTGCCCGTTCTTTAGCAAGCGCCCTGAGCGTAATCCGGTCCAGTTCCGGCAGAACACGTGGGTTGAACTTAGATGGCGGCGACGGATCAACATGCAGCACCTGCGCGGCAATCTCCAGCACGCCCCCGCCGGAGAAGGCTGGTCGGCCGGCGATACATTCATAGAGCACCGCGCCAAGCGCGAACAGATCGCTTCGCCCATCAACCGGCGCGCACATGGCTTGCTCCGGCGAAAGATACAACGGAGTACCAACCACCGCGCCGCTATGCGTCTGTGTGGCGAGCTGCGTTCGCAGCCCCGAGGTCGTTACCCCACCCGGCTGGGTGTCAATCTGTTTGGCAAGCCCGAAATCAAGCACCTTGACTTCGCCGCGCTCGTTGATCATTACGTTCGAGGGTTTAATGTCACGATGGATGATGCCGTGCCGGTGTGCCTCCGCGAGGGCTTCGGCTACGTCCGTGATTATTTCAACGGCACGCACAAGCGTGAGATCGTTTGTGTGCAGCAGATCGCTGAGGGTTTGCCCGCTCACCAGTTCCATCACGATAAATGGCTGGCCCTCATCGGTCTCGCCGTAATCGTAGATGGTCGCAATGTGCGGATGGTTAAGCGCGGAGACGGCGCGCGCTTCACGAAGAATACGCGCACGGAAGTGGGGTTTGTCACTAATTGCGGCGGCCGGAAACTTGACGGCGACGCGGCGGCGCAGGTGTGTGTCCTCAGCGACGTAGACAACACCCATGCCGCCCTCGCCGAGCACGCTGACTAACCGGTAATGAGACACAACTTGCCCAATCATCGTGGCAAGTCTCCTTCGCCTTCAAATGCGAGGGGAAACCAGTATTGACCAAACGCGCGACAAGCGCCGCACCCGGCTTGCCGTCGAAAGCAGATTCCAATGAACGCGCATTCTGCTCTAAAGCTGATGCCTTTGCAAGCGTAATATCCCAAGCGCAGGGCGATGCATTTCTCTAAATCAAAACTGAAGAGGTTGGCACACCGGATCGTCCGTGACATGAGTGTGAAGGCGGAAGGAGTTCAGGAAGGATGAAGGCGTCACGAAAGGATGAAGGATGAATAAGCAGGCAGACGGGTATTCTTTCTTCACTTCATCCTTCATCTCCGTGCCTCTCCGATCTCTGTGGCTACTTCTTTAGACACGCTCTCAGCTATGTTTTAAGTAGAACGTATGCTAACCCTCCCCAGCGATCGCTTTAGCATTATCACCTTACCTCAATACGTCTAAGATCTTCGGAGGTTTCCTGTTTCTCGACGGAAGCAACCGGCGTTAACCGTTCATCCATAAACATTCGCACGACGTGCGCGAGTTCTTGCGGCGAATTGTAGTTAACCGCATGGGCGGCACGTGGGATCAGAACCGCGCGTCCGTGCGGCAGTAAGCGCGCGACTTCCTCCACCCACCCTCGCGGTACAACGGGGTCGCGCGCTCCACCTACCACCAGCGTCGGCACATGCACGTGCGGGAGTCTGTCTTCGATACGATCTTCAATCGCGTAGCGAAGCGTCTGAAATCCTCGGCGGAGTCCGGTCGTCAAGTAGTCGCGGATCGCCAGCGGCAAAAGCGAAAGCGGCTCGCGCGGAGCATCCCGGAGCAATCTCATAATCTGCCGGATTACAGTCGGCGCTCGCGGATCCATGGTCGGCGCGACCAGCACCGCCCGTGCAATGCATTGGGGATGACGAAGCGCGAGGGCGACCACGATCTGGCTGCCAAAAGAGTTGCCGAGCAGCACCGACTGATCCAAGTTCATCGCTTGCATCCAAGCGGCCAAAGCATCGGCCAGTTCATCTATGTTGAGCGCGCGGGCTGCGCCAGCACTCTTGCCAAAGCCGGGAAGATCAGGCGCGTAGACGCTAATCGTGCGCCCCAAATGTTCGGCCAGCGGAACCATGTAGCGACTCGACACACCCAACCCGTGAACCAACACGACTGACGGCAGTTCGGCTCCCACGGGGTTCACAGAGACTCGTGCGTGCATGAGCAGGCCCCCAACTTCGGTCCACCTGCTCTCCACCTTCGTGATCAGCTTGCTCATGAAAAACTTAGCCACAGAGGCACTTCTCGATTGCGGAATGCGGATTTGGGATTGCGGATTAGCAAACCATAAGCTACTGCTTCTTGTGCTTCTTCAATCCGCATTCCGCAATCCTAGATCCGCAATCGAGAAGCGCCTGCGACAGTGAGTACCTGTTCCCATACATTCATCTGAGAATTGCTCTAGAATGTCTTTGCCTCACGGCGCGATACCCGGTAACGGTAAGCGAAGCCGAAGCAAGTTGATATGGAAAAACCGGTTGTGTTCATTCGTAATTTTGAAGCGGGAATCTACCTGGAGAGTTTTCTCGTCGCGGCCGTCGCTTCCCTGTTGGCAATCCGCTTGTTCTTGCAGATCACGGGCTATCCGCAGATCGGTGGCGGCGAACTCCACATTGCGCACATGTTGTGGGGAGGACTTTTGATGCTCGCCTCGATCATCACCCTTCTCTCCTTCTTGAGCAAAGCGTCAGCACGTTTGGCCGCGATCCTGGGGGGAATAGGCTTCGGCACATTCATTGACGAGGTGGGAAAGTTTGTCACCTCCGACCACAACTATTTCTTTCAACCTGCCGTGGCGTTAATCTACGTCACATTCATCTTGATATATCTCGCGACGCGCGCGATTCAAACGAAGCGGAACTATTCGCCACAGGAGTATTTGGTCAACGCCCTGCGCGAGATGGAGGAAGCGGCACTGCATGATTTGGATGAGGAGGAGCGCGGGCGTTCGCTACTCTACTTGGAAAGAAGCAGTCCTGACAATCCGCTGGTTGCGTCGCTGCGCGATTCACTCGCCCGTACCGCAGCGGTGCCGGTTCCAACTAACCCTTGGCAACTCACCCGCATCAAACTTTTCGTCAAAAGTTTGTACCACTATGTCTCCGGTTTCTGGTGGTTCCCGCTAATCGTAGTGGCCTTCTTCGTCGCGCAGTTGATCATCAATGTGGTTTACGCATTCGTACTTGTATTCTTCATCGGGCTTGGCTGGGAACAGATTCTGGACGTGCGCGTCGTCCGTGCCGTCGCCGAACGGATGAAAAACTTGTCCTTTACTGACTCAGCAGAACTCGGGTCTTCACTGTTGTCCGGCTTCTTTGTCTTGTGCGGCGTGATACGTATCCAACGCTCAAAACTGCTGGCCTTCCGCATGTTCGAGCGCTCGATTCTGGTTTCGATCTTTCTCACGCAGGTCTTCGCGTTCTACAAAGAACAGTTCTCCGCTCTGCTCGGACTCTTTCTCAACATCGCCGTGCTCATCGCGCTACAGTTTATGATCGACCGCGAGCGGTTGAAAGCAGTGACGAGTGACAAGTGACAAGATGAAAATAAAACTGCAAAGCTTTCCGGTGATGGTGCCGACATATCAATATGTCCAAGGTCGAAAGCCCAAGGTCGAAAGCCCAAGGTCGAAAGCCAGGACATTAGACATTGGACTTGCTTATCACTCGCCATTTGTCACTTTTAAACAACATGAGCACTCCAACTAAGAAGACACCGCGGGGTTCGAAAGACGAAATTCCAACATGGCGCGAGCGCCTTCAGTCGCTTCGCTACGTTCCCCCGCTCGTCAAACTCGTATGGCAAACTCATCGTCCATACACTGCGGTGATGATCGTCTTGCGCCTGCTGCGCGCCTTCGTGCCCATTGCCACGCTCTGGGTCGGCAAGCTAATCATTGACACAGTGGTTGCGGCGCAGGCGGGATCGTTCGACTTTGCACCATTGTGGAAACTTGTCGCGCTAGAGATCGCGATTGTGCTCGTCGGCGAATGGCTGGCGAGAGGCTCGGCCCTGGTGGAAAGTTTGCTCGGCGATCTCTTCTCTAACCACATCAGCGTGCGTTTGATGGAGCATGCTGCGACGCTCGACCTCTACCAATTTGAAGACCCGGCCTTCTACGATCAACTTGAGCGCGCACGGCGGCAGACCACCGGGCGCATCGGACTGCTTGCCGAACTTCTCAACTTGGGGCAAGAGATGCTAACGCTTCTCTCGCTCGGCACGGCTCTGTTTGTCTATAACCCCTGGCTGCTGCTGCTTCTGGCCGTCGCCGTGCTGCCGAGCTTTCTTGGCGAAACCCACTTCGCTTCGCTCGAATACTCTCTGCTTTATCGCTGGACGCCTGAGCGGCGGCAACTCGATTACCTGCGCTTTATCGGTGCCAGCGACCGCACCGCGAAAGAGGTGCAGATGTTCGGTCTCGCGCCCTGGCTGGTCGAACGCTACCGCACGCTCTCCGCACGTTTCTACGAAGAGAACAAGCGTCTGTCAATCCGCCGAGGGTTGGTCGCCGGCGCGCTCTCTTTTGTCGGAACGGCCGGGTATTACACGGCTTATGGAACCATTCTGCTACGCGCCGTCAGTGGCGAGATCACACTCGGTTCGCTGACTTTCCTCGCCGCATCGTTTGCGCGCAGCCGCGATCTGATCCAGCGTTTGCTGCTCGGCGCAAGCGGCATCTCGCAGCAGAGTCTTTACCTCAAGGACCTCTTCGACTTCTTTGAGATGCGGCCGACGATCAGCTCGCGCCCTGCTGCGCCCGCAGTGCCTTCGGATATTCGCGAAGGATTCGTCTTTGAAGATGTCGGCTTCCGCTATCCGGGCAGTGACCGGTGGGCGGTACGCCATGTCAACTTTCACCTTCGCGCCGGTGAGCGTATCGCGCTGGTTGGCGAAAACGGCGCGGGCAAGACGACGCTCACCAAACTTCTCGCCCGCCTCTACGA
>JACCTF010000333.1 GCA_013812565.1 Pyrinomonadaceae bacterium
CCGTAACGCCTTCGAGTTCCACTCCGTTGATGACAACAAACTGCCGACCCACCTCGATGTCTCTGATGAAGCGCCGCAAATTAGGATACTGACCCTCAACTGTGAGGCCGATGCCTGTGCCGGGGAAGACGCTCTGCTTAGTATTCCCCGTCGCACGCATACCCGCCGAAGCGCTCGAGAGCTGCAAAGGGTCAAGCGGAGTGAAACTCATAACCGCGGTGGGCCGCAATCCGTTGCGGCGAATTAACTCATTGAGTTCTCTGATCACTGCCGTCCGGCCTTCGCTCTGCAGAGTGAGATGATCTGCTTCAAAATTCTGTACGCTGTTGATGATATCTGCAGCGGTCACTTGTGCGCCGCCGGCGTTTGCCGCGGTCGAGTTGCGCAAACGCTTCTGCACCTGTTGAAGTTCGCGCTGCTGATTATCGAGGCGCGCACGAGCCGGCGCGAGCAGAGAGAAATAAGCGAGGATGGCTACACCAAGCAGCGCAAATGAAGCTGCCATCGCAAGCATTTCAGGAGCGTCAAACATCCGGCCGCGGCGCGACTGCCGCAGAACACCTAAGCGCGTTTGGAGGGCAGAGCGCGCATGCGCCATCCATCCGCTCGTTTCGCCCTTATCAGTTTTCCCTGACTCGTTCTTCATTGAGTTTCGCTGTTTGATATAAGAGTTACTGCCGAAGACGCTACTTTCGCCGTATCGGTTGCAACGCTCGGCAGAACCGTGCGCGGCGTGTAGTAGACTCTTAGCGTTAATTCAGTGCCGCTCTGGCCTCTATCAGTTCTCGTCTGCTCTGCAACGGGATCGGCAACAAAGATGTCAGTGCGATTCATTTCGGTCATCATGCCGACAACTTCGATTGGCGTTCGGCTTATCACTGTTAAATCTAACTCGCTCCGCGTCTGCCCATCGCGCTGCTGAACTTCGCGCACACGGATGCGCGTCACACGCACGTTCACCGGCACCGTGGCTTCCAAATCTGCCAGCAGCCGCGACCACGAAAACTGTTTACGATCAACCAATAGGTGCGCCGCTTTGAGCGTCTCGGCTTGATCAGTCGATAACTCCTGGTTCATGCGCGCGGCTTGTTCGCGTAGAGATTCGGTTTGCCGATTTGCTTCGCTAAGATCACGCTCAATCGCACGAAACTCCTTGTTCGTCCGCCCGGTCTCAAGCGTAATTAGAACGAGCGCCACGAGCGAAGCACACACGGTCACGGCCGTGACCACCCACGGCAGTGTGCGATTGCGAAAAGGCTGGCTCGCGAGATTGAGATGGACTATCACTGTCTTTGTAAGTTGCTCAGGTTATGCTCTAAGTTTATTTAGCCATGTTTGACTGCATTATATTTGACAGCGGCAGTGAGACTTTACAGAAGCCTTTGCCTCGGTCGGGGAAGCATACACGCCGGTAGCAAAGGGAGGCAACCATGAGCGTTCCTTTCCCCGGCCTTCACTTACACGCACCGGATGCGGATCGGTTGCAGAAGATCGATGTATCGGGAACGCAAGTTTTGCATCAGCAGCCTTCTTGTCGCTTGTATAAGCTTGCTCCTATAATTCTTATTAGCCTTAAATGTTTTGCAACTTGCTGAACGAGAGAGGTAGATACCCGAGGTGCAAAGCCTCCGTCTCTTCTGCTCATCGCTTCGCGCAGACAATGAGGAATACCGAAAAGCTGTTTGAGGAATTAATCATTTGAAAGAAGAACAAGAACTTATCTCAAGCGTGCCGCGCACTCTCTCGGTTGAGCGTGCGGCTGTTGCACGACTACCAACCGAAGTAGGCGAGTTCAAGATTGCCGGCTATTGCTCGCTTATCAGCGACGAAGAATTTGTCGCCTTGTTCAAGGGCGAAATGCAAGGGAACGTTCCGACCTTAGTGCGCATTCACTCGCAGTGCCTGACCGGCGATGTCTTCGGCTCGACCAAGTGCGACTGCCGCCTTCAACTCCACTACGCGATGGAGATGATCGAACAGGAAGGGCGCGGCGCTATCGTCTATCAGCTTCAAGAAGGGCGCGGCATCGGCATCATCAACAAAATTCGCGCCTACGCTCTGCAGGACGCGGGCGCCGATACCGTAGAAGCTAATGAACAACTAGGGCTTGCCGTTGATCTACGCGAGTATCGCCAATGCGCCGAGGTGCTGCTCGATCTTGGATTGCGCCGGGTCCGCTTCCTATCAAATAACCCATTGAAGTTGCAGGCTGCGAAAGACGCCGGCCTAGAGGTCGAGCATGTCGCCCTCGAAGTTGAATCCTCAGACGCCGCCGCACATTACCTCCGCACAAAGAAGCAGAAGCTGGGTCACTTGTTAGAAACAATCAGATGAAGATGACGCTGATGAACCGTCATGTCGAGCGAGCGAGCAAGCTATGTACGTGTGCAGATTGGCAATCACGGCTGCGGTCTTGATGTTTTCTGCTGTGACTCCCCTTGTTGCACGGCAACGCCCGGCACCTGGTCCATCAATGCGCGAGCGTGAATTACACGACCGCGAGATGGGGTTGAGGAATATTGGACGCGAGATCAAAGTCCCCACCAATGAGCGCCAACAGAAACTACTGTTTGAACAAAACAAAGAAAATTTCAAGCGCATACAACTCCTTAACAACGAATTGATGCGCGCCGCTTCCGTTAGCAACGCTCTCAATTACCAACGAGTCGCTGACAAAGCGGCGGAAGTCAGAAAGCGCGCCAATCAACTGAAATCCGCTCTTCCACTTCCTCCACCGGAGAGCGGTCAAATGACCCGACAATCACCGCAAGATACGCTTGATGATAAGCAGTTGAGAGCATTGCTGTCGAAGCTCGATCAGACGATTGCCGATTTTGTCGTTAACCCGGTCTTCCGGCAACCGCTGATAAACGACAAGCACTTGAATAAGGCCAGCCTCGATCTTGAAACCATCGCCGAACTCAGCCGCAGTATCAGCAAGGCCGCCGAAAAGCTGCACAAGAAGTCTGCCGTCAAGCCTTAACAACTTTCCGCTTCGTTATCAATCCAAACAAAAGGAGGCAGCTAATAAATGCTGCCTCCTGAAAGTTGTCGTTGACCGGACGTTATGTCGAACTTAGAAATCAAACCTGAGGGCTAACTGAATAACCCGCGGGTTGCTGCTGAACACGTTCTGCGGGCGGTTGAAATCCGTATTGCCAGCAAATATTGAGTTCACCTGTGACACGCCGGTAGTGGATATCGGATCCACGCTGTTAACGGAACCAGGGGTGAACTGTGCATGGTTGAAAGCATTAAAGAAGTCAGCACGGAGTTGAATCCTCCTCGGGCTTTCTGCATCTCCAATTCGGAAGTTTTTGAAGATCGAGAAGTCGAGATTGTTGATGCGCGGCAGTTGCAGCGTGTTGCGGGCGGAGTTCGCAATCACCCCGTTGCCCGCCTGAATGTACTCCGCGTTCGGATTGTTGGCCAAGTAGCCGATGGTGCGCGAGGCGTTGGATTGAGCGCAACTGTTGTTCGGGTTAAACGACGTGCAGGTTCTCAGCAGCGGGGTGACGGTGCTTCCAGTGTCCCTGACGCCGCCGGGATTCCTGATGGCGCGGTCGCCGGCGGAATCGCCGTTTAAGTTCGCGTCGTTGCCGCTTCGCACGGTCGCCTTCTGGCCCGACTCGATGGTGTATGTGCCGGCGAAGTTGAAGCCGCCGAGCGCCACCCTCAAGAAGTTGTTCGAGCTGGTTCTGAAGAACGGCAACTCGTAAATGCTGGAGATGACGAAGCGATGGCGACGGTCGAGCGCGGAATCGGCGCGCTCGGCGCGCAAGTTCTGGAAGTCCTCGACGCGGCGCGGCGAAAGCACGGTCGAAAACACTTCGGCCGTTGTGTCGTCGATCAGGTGGCTCCAAGTGTAAGCCGCCGTAGTTTGGAAGCCGTTCGTGAAGCGGCGGGTCAACTGCCCCGAACCAGCGTGGTAAGTGGAGTTGCCGTTCGAGAGGAAGCCAACCAGATTGCCGCCGGTGAAGCCGGCGTTGGCGTACCGAGGCACGAAGTTCGAACGCAGGTTGATCTGCCCGAGGTCGAGCGCGGTGGCATCAATCTGTGCCTGCGTCGGTCGGCTGAAGAAAGTCGGCAGGCCGGAGAGCCCGTTGCCAACCTTATTCTGGCGGTTGAGGCGATTCTGCGTCAGCAGGTGAACGCCGCGCGTGCCGAGATAGCGCAGCTCGAAAGAGTAGTCTTGCAGGAACTGTCGCTGGAAGCTGGCGGTGTACGTGATCGAGTACGGCACTTCCTGATCGGGAATGAACGAGCCGGTCACGAGGCGGGCGACTGCCGGATCGGTCAGGCCGCCGGTCGGATTCGGGCCGATGCCGCCGTTAGCGAGGAAGTTCTGGATCGGGACGGGCAATTCAGGATCGACGTCGACGGTCTGCTGCGCTTGCGGCGGGTTCGACAGGATGTACAAATTGTCGAAGATGTAGTCGTAGCCGAGCGAGAAGCCGGCTCGGATCGAACTCTTGCCGCCCGAGCCGAAGAGGCTGCCGAGCAACCCGTCGTTGAAGTCCGGCGAGTAGGCGAAGCCGATCTTCGGGGCGAAGTTCCTCGTCTGCGCTTTCGGGGCGTTGAACTCGACGAGGCCGGGCACCGAAGCGAGGCTGTTAGCCGCCTGGAACTGCGCGCCGAGCGGCACTCCCTGATATGAGTAACCGAGGCCGAGGTTGAGCGTCAGATTCGGGCGCACGCGGTAATCGTCTTGGAAGAACGCGAAGAGAATCCGCTGATTGCCGTAGTAGGTGTTGCCGCCGACGTTACGTTCGGCCAGCGAGTCCGGACTGATGTCGCGCAAGAATCGCTCAGTCGTCAAGTATTGGTAGTCGCCGCGCTCGCGCTGCACGAAGCGTTGCGGCGAGATGATGTTGCGGAAGTCGCCGCCGAACTTGAACGAGTGATTGCCCGCGAGGTAGGTCACGTTGTTGACGACTTGATAATTGTTCTCGATGCCGGACTGTGGGGCGTTCCCGCTGGGGCCGATGTCGATAGCGAGATCGAGCAACCCGACGTTCGGGAACACATCGAGGCCGGGGAAGTTGAAGTCCGGCACGGGGAAGCTGTTCGACGAACGGCGGAAGGCGAGCCGCGTTTCGTTGATCAGGTTCGACGAGAAGTTGTGCAGTAAGGTGTAAGAGAACAACCGCTGCTTGCTCGGGACGGGGGCGAAGAAGATCGGCAGGTTGGCCGAGTTGTCGATGTCCGCGAGGTTGGTGAAGGTGAAGCGGAACCGGTGCTGCGTAGCTTCGCTCTGGTTGTAGTCGAAGTTAATGACCGCGTGGTTCTGCTTAAAGAAGTTCGGGGCGTCAAAGGTCACATTGCCGATGGGCACCTGCTGTCCGCTCACGGTAATGAACCCGGCGTCGTTAATCGGGGCGCGCGGGACAAAGCGGTTAAAGACCGAAAGGTTTCCCACGGAGAGGCCCGGAATGGAATTGATCGTCGCGAGGCCGGCCGCCGTCGGCGTGGTGATGCCGCCCGCCGCCGCCGCGCTGCCGGTTTGCAGCCGCTCGTAAGACGTGAAGAAAAAGAGCTTGTCCCGCAGTTTATAGAGTGTCGGGCCGCCCTCGTTAAAGCCCGGGAAAAAGACCGGGCCGCCCAAGTTGTATCCGCCGCGGAAGTAGTCGGAACGCGGCTGACGCGTGCCCCCCAGCGGATCATTGTCCTCGCGCACGACGCCGGCGTTCTTCTGTAGCGTGTCGAGCGCGTTGAGGTAGCGGTTGCGGAAGAAACCGTAAAAAGAGCCGTGGAAGTCGTTCGTGCCGCTCTTGGTAACGGTGATGAACTGGCCGCCGTTGGAGCGCTGAAACTCGGCGGAGAATTGATTCTGCAACAGCGAGAACTCGGCGACTTCTTCCGGCGAGATGTAGCTCTGCGGGCCGGTCACGGATTTGTCGTTATTGTCTATGCCGTCCAAGACGAAGTTGTTGTTGCGCGGGCGCTGGCCGCCGACCGAGCCGCCCGTGCCGACGCCGACGCCGCCGCTGCTCGAGACGCCCGGCGCGATGAGCGCGAGGTTGTTGACGCCCGCGCCGCCGAGGCTCGTTTGCGCGAGTTCGACGACCTGACGCGAGTTGAAGCTCTTGGACAGATTGGCAGTAGTCGTGTCAATGAGTTCGGCACCGCCGCCTGCGGTCACTTCAACCGTTTCGCCGGCGATGCCAATCGTTAATTGCGAAGGCACCTCTGTCACCT
Source organism: Pyrinomonadaceae bacterium (assembly GCA_013812565.1). Classification (GTDB taxonomy): domain Bacteria; phylum Acidobacteriota; class Blastocatellia; order Pyrinomonadales; family Pyrinomonadaceae; genus JACCTF01. The sequence continues at coordinate 6,199 of JACCTF010000333.1, forward strand.
GATTGAGCGAGACGCGCACTTCGTTGAGCGTCAGCGTCTTGAAGTTCGGCGCTTCAATCGAGACCGTGTAGTCTTCGCCCACGAGCAGGTTGGTGAACTGAAATTCGCCGCTGTCCGAAGTCTGGACGTTCTTCGTGTCGTTGTTTGATTTCTTGGTGATCGTCACCTTCGCGTTGGGCACGACAGCGCCCTGCTGGTCGGTGACGGTGCCGCGCACGTTGCCGGTCGTCGTCTGCGCCTGCGCTACCAGCGCACAGGCCAGCACGAGACACAGCGTGCGTGCGATCTGCGTTAATTTCCAAGCCGTGGTACGGGTCATCTGTTACTCCTTCAAT
>JACCTF010000506.1 GCA_013812565.1 Pyrinomonadaceae bacterium
TCGTACCGGAGCGCCACCATCGGATCGACCTTCGTCGCCCTCCTGGCCGGGATGTAGCAGGCGAGCAAGGCGACGACCGTCAACAACATCGCCACACCGATGAACGTCACCGGATCAGTCGCCGAGATGCCGTAGAGCAGACTTACCATAAGGCGCGTCAGTAGAAACGCCATTGCGACGCCGACGCCGATGCCGACAAGGATGAGCATAATGCCTTGGCCGACAACCAACCTGAGCACATCCCCAGCTTGCGCGCCCAAGGCCATACGGATGCCGATCTCGTGTGTGCGTTGCGCAACTGAGAAACTCGTTACGCCGAAGATGCCGATTGAGGCGAGCGCCATCGCAAGCAATCCGAAAATGCCTAGCAGCGTCGCGCCCGCGCGCGGCAGCAGCAGGGCAATCCCGAGGTGCTCGGTCATAGTCTTCGCGTCCGAAACGGGAAGCTGCTTATCAAGGTTGCGGATTTCACTCCGCACCGCCCCGAGCAGAGATTTTGCATCGCCCGTGGTGCGTACGTGTAGCGTCAGCATCATTCCCGAATCGTAGTTTTGCAAGAACGGCAGATAAAAGAAGGGTAGAGAGTCTTCCCCGAGCGTGTTGTACTTAGCGCCTCTCGCCACTCCGACGACCTCAAGATATGGCCCTTCGCGCCCAGAAACACTGAGCCGTTTACCGAGAGGATTTTCATTACGCCAGAAGCGGCGCGCAAAAGTTTCATTGACGATCACGACGCCCGGCGCTCCCTCACGATCAGCAGCACCAAACTCGCGCCCTGCTACAACCGGGATGCTCATCGTTTCAAAGTAGCGAGGGGCGACTTTGTTGAAGTGATATTCCATGTCTTCGCCGGGACGCGGCTCGTAGCCTTCAATCACGGTGCTCATCCGAGAGCCGCTTAAGCTGAGCGGCACTGACTCGGCAAGCGTTGCAGACTCGACTTGCGGCAAAGCTTCGACGCGCTCAACGAGTTCGCTGTAGAACGCTTTGCCTCTTGCCTCGTCGTACCCTTGAATTCTTGTCTCCGGTCGCATTATCAACACGCCTTGGGCACGGAAGCCCGGATCAATCGCTCCGGCTGTTTGCAAACTTCTGATGAACAAACCCGCGCCGATCATCAGCACGAGCGAGACGGAGACCTGCGCGATCACCAGTAGACTGCGTAAGCTGAAGATGCGATCAATGCGTTGCGGCGTGCTGCTTTCGTCCTTCAGCAGCGGTACAACGTCAAGCTTGGTCGCATGGAGCGCGGGTGCTAAACCAAAGATTATTCCGGTGACAACCGAGAGGCACAAAGCGAAAGCGAGCACGCGCCAATCCATACCGAAATCAAGCGTGATCGGAATCCCTATCGGCGGTTGAAAGGCTCCGAAAAGCTCGACGACCCACAGCGCCGCCAGCAACCCGACGCCGCCGCCCAAAACTGCCAGCAGTACGCTCTCGGTCAGCAACTGCCGCACGAGACGGAGACGGCCAGCGCCGAGGGCGAGACGTATCCCCATCTCTTTTCGTCGCGCGGTGGCGCGGGCGAGCAACAAATTGGCGACGTTGGCGCAGGCGATCAACAACACCAACCCCACCACTCCCATCAGCAATCCGGTGACACCCAGCACCGCGCCGCGCACTTGCGGAGGGATTCTGGCTTGGCTTTCAGGCAGCACAGTAATCGTCCGCCCCTCACGCCTGACGTTGCTCCACTGTTGCGGATACGTCTCTCTCAATGAACCGGCGAGCAGTTTCAAGTTCGCTCGCGCTTGGTCGATACCCGTACCATCTTTGAGTCGCCCCATGATCATCAGCCCGCGACTGCCGCGATTGGTCAGCATCTCGCGGCTCATTCCTACTTGAGCGTGCATCATGATGGGGACATAGACATCCGGCGAGATTCCCAGGAGCGTGCCGGTGAAAGTTGGAGGCGCGATGCCGATGACGGTGAAGCTGTTGCCGTTGATGGCGACAGTCTTACCGACGAGCGCCGGATCAGAGCCGAAACGGCGCTGCCATAAACCGTGGCTGATGACGGCGACCGGAGCCTCTCCAGGCGTGCGGTCTTCTTCCGGCAGGAAAGTACGGCCGACGGCGGCGGACACGCCGAGTACGTCGAAGTAGTTGCCGGTGACAATCGCTCCTAAAATTCGTTCCGCTTCATCGCCGCCAGTGCTCAAGCTCAGCGCCTTGATGGAATGCGCCAGCAACCCATCGAAGACATCCGCTTTGGTTTGAAAGTCAACGTAATCCGAGTACGAAGATGAGCCGTAGAGCGGCCCGCTGTAATCGCTGGTGTAGACGGCCGTGAGTCTGTCAGGGCGATAAACAGGCAGCGGCCTAAAGAGCACGGCGTTGACGACGCTGAAGATCGCCGTATTGGCTCCGATGCCGAGCGCGAGCGTCAGCACCGCCACAAACGTGAAGCCGGGTTTCCGCAGCAGCATGCGGACGCCGTAGCGTAGGTCTTGCCAAAGGTTTTTCATCATTACACCCCACAATCAATTGCGGATTGCGGAGTTCGGATTGAAGATTGAAAAACAAATTGCCTGTTTCTTTAATCCGCATTCCGCAATCGAGTTCACGCTGCCTCTATGCTCGCTTCTTCTTTGACGACGCGTCCGTCGAAGAGGTGAATCGCGCGGTCGGCATAGCGCGCGTAGCGTGGATCGTGAGTCACCATGCAGATCGTCGCGCCGTCGCGGTGGAGGCCGCGCAGCAGATCCATCACGGCTTCGCCATTGGTGGAATCGAGGTTGCCGGTCGGCTCGTCGGCAAGCAGGATTGACGGCTGACCCGCGACTGCGCGGGCGACGGCGACGCGCTGTTGTTGCCCGCCGGAGAGTTGACTCGGCAGATGCTTCGCGCGATGTGCCATGCCGACTTTCTCAAGCGCATCGGTCACGCGCGTGCGCCGATCCGCAGCGCTCATGCCGCGATAAGTCAGCGGTAACTCCACGTTTTCATAAACCGTGAGGTCGCCGATTAGATTGAAGCTCTGAAAGATGAAACCGATCTCGCGGTTGCGTATGCGCGCTCGTTCACCCGCCGCGATGTCAGCAACCTGCTTGTTATTTAACCAATACTGACCGTCCGACGGCGTATCCAACAAACCGAGAATGGAGAGCAGCGTCGATTTGCCACAACCCGATGGGCCGGTGATCGAAACGTACTCGCCCCTTTGAATATCCAAGTGCGTGCCCGCCAAAGCGTGCGTCTCCACCTCGTCGGTGTAGAAAACTTTCTTGACATCATCAAGTCGGATCAACGGAAGGTTAGTGTTAGCAGATGCAGTCATATTTTCTCCCTTACGACAAGTGATGAGCGACAAGTAAGAACAGCGGTTTTATCTTGTCACTCGTCACTTGTCACTTGTCACTGTTCTTTCTCAGTTGAGTCGGATACGGTTAAAGGCGTCCCACTGTGAGGTGTCTGAGAGGATCACCTGGTCGCCTTCGCGCAGACCTTCCAGCACTTCGATGGTGTTGACGGAACTGCGGCCCAGTTTGACGTTCACACGGGCTGCGGTTTGGCCGCCTTCTTCGAGTTTGAACAAGCCGATGACGCTGTTGGGCTGGCCGGAGATAGGCCGTTCGACGTGGAGCACGTTGTCCAAGCGTTCAAGTTCAATTGTGCCGTCCACGCTCAGATCCGGCCGCGCTCCCTGCGGCAATTGGCCGTCGAGCGCGACATCCACAGTGACCGTGCCCTGCTGCGCGGCTGGATCGATGCGTATTACATGACCGGGAATGATGCCGTTGCGCGTGTCGATCTCCGCCGGTTGATTTAACTGTATGTCCTTGGCTTGAGTTTCGGCGATTCGGAGTGCAGCTTTGAGATTTTGCGGCTCGACGACGCGCGCCAGGATGGTGCCGGGCGTTACTTGCTGGCCCACCTCGACATCCCTTTGCTGCAACACTCCGGCGATACCGGCGCGAACTCCTAAGTTTGCCACCTGGCTGCGCCGCAGCACGACCAGCGCGCGCAGTTGATCGACCCGTGCTTGCTGCGAAAGCATTTGCGCTTGCGCCGATTTAACGTTTACTTCGAGGCGCTTCTGCTCAATCTGATAGCGGGTCGCTAGTTCCTCAGCACGGACGCGCGAGAGCTTCAAGTTTAAGGCCGGAATCAAGCCGTCCTTCGCAAGCGCTTCGTCCGTGTCGGCTTGCAGTCTCGCTAGTTGGTAGTCGGCGCGCACCGTCGCCTCGGCAGCTTGCTGCGTCATCCGGTCGCTCTCCAGACGTACACGCAGGTTGTTGAGGTCGGCGTCGGCGGCACGCAGTTGATAGTCGGCATCCTGCGCTTCTTGTTGCAGCTCGGGGTTGCTGAGTTCCACCAGCACGGTGTCGGCGCTGACGGCAGTTCCGGGCTGCACCAGAATACGTTCGACGCGCCCCAGGGTGGATGCCGCGATCACTCGTATGTCTTCGGGCACGAGCGTGCCGGGGCCGCGCACCTGGCGGAGCATGAGTCCGCGCTTGACGGTGCCGGGCCAGATGGTGGAGCGTTCGACACTCGGTGCAGCCGGTTTAAGGCGTCCGACGCCGAGGGTGATAAGGGCCACCGCACTGATGCCGACCACGATGTAGAGCAAGCGGCGCAAGCGGCGTTTACGTGTCGCTGATGGGCGTGGAATATCCATAGTGTTTCTTAATCCGAAAGCAGGTTGGCGAGCGCTGTGCCACTCGGGATCGCATGGTTATGCGGTTAAAATCCTTGTATTTGATGGGGGCAGGCTTCGCCGGTTTGATTCTATATGTTCGTTTTTGGGATTCAGCAGTCCCAAGTTTGA
>JACCTF010000357.1 GCA_013812565.1 Pyrinomonadaceae bacterium
GTCCTAGCTATTCCTTTACTGATCAGAAGATGACTGCTGTGGAGTTTTACCTTTTTATCTTGTGCTTAAGCTTGCCGCGCTCGCTCGCATGTAATCCCTCAGTTATTCGCGGAGACACGCGAGCAAGTGCTTTATTTTCAATACACCAGTACTGAATTTCCGCACGTAACTGAGGGATTACCCTACCTTATGCAATGTCATTGACAAGTGCAACACGGCCTTGTTATAAGCCAGTCTGCTTCGCTTGATTTTCCACACATAATCACGAGCGATTACTAAAATTGCATAGCAGTTTCAGTGGCAGTCATCCATCATGCGATTATTGAAGCGATTTTGTCAGTCGCCGTGTAAACGCTTACGCGGAAATTCCAGATTATCTCACGCTAAGAAAACGATACGACTGCCGGCATAATGCGACTGTTTTGCAAACGATTATTCTTACGTTGCCCTCTTGATTATGTTGTTGCTGAGAGTTATCAACATGAGCAACTTTTGTCTTCGCTCCAGACCGATCTACGAGTAAGTTTACCGTGTTAAAGATACGACCGCAGCGATGCGACCGCGGCCCGCACCAAGACGTTTGTCACCAAATCTTGAGATAAGAGGTTGCTTCTAAAGTAGCATTCAGATCAAAGGGGTTATGGCAAAGTCTGGTCACAAGCAATGGTTCCTCTCAGCGCAACAAAGCGCGATGCTTCTGCTTGCCATTGCCTTTTGCAATACGGTCATTTCCGCACAGCAAACCAATTCATTCAACCACGCAGTTTCTCTTTTCAAGAAAGGCTCTTACGCCGAAGCAGCCGAGGCGCTTGCAGCCATAGTTAAGGATGATTCAACCAGCGTCGCCGCGCATCTCTACCTTGGCAAAACTCTGATCAACCTTCAACGCTTCAGCGAAGCAGAGACTGCACTGCGGCGCTACACAGCGGCGCGACCTGCCTCGGATGAAGGTCTCTACCTGCTCGCCTACGTTCTCTTCAGAGAAGGCCGTGCGAAAGAGTCACTGACAATTTACACGCAAGCGGTTAAGCTCAAACCTCCAACCTCGGATGACCTGAAAATCGTTGGTCTCAACTATGGGCTTCTGAACAACCTTGAACGCTCAGCAGATTATTTGAAGCGTGCGCTTGACGCTGATCCAAATAATCTGGAGGCGCTTTACTACTTGGGCCGCGTTCGCTATACCGAGAACCACTTCGGCGAAGCGACGCGTATCTTTCAGGAAATTCTGAAACGCGATTCACAACACATCAAGGCGCTGAACAATCTGGGCCAGGCGCTCGAAGCTCAAAACAATTTGGAGGAGGCAACGGCGGCTTATCGTCGCGCGATTGAACTGGATCGCAACTCAGCAAAGCCCAGTGAGCTACCCCTGCTTAATCTCGGGCTGCTTCTTCTCCAAAATAACCAAATCGAGGAAGCCATCGCTTTGCTCACGCGCGCCGCTGAGGCCAATCCTCGCTCGGCGCAGGTTAAATTCCATCTCGGAAAGGCGTACATGAGGCTTGAGCGCCTGAGCGACGCCGAGCGGGAATTAGTCGCGGCAACGCAGCTCGCCCCACAGGATGTCGGCGCACACTATCAACTCGGGCGTTTGTACTACCGCCTGAAGAAGACGGATTTAGCTCGCCGGGAGATGGAAATAAGCGAGCAACTAAGAACCAAAGGACGACACTGAGCATATCGATAGATTTTAGCTGCCGTGGTGTTCCGGTGCTTTGCATGCAAGTTAAAGTCGATTGGATCGGCGCAAGAGGTCTTTAAGTGATAAGTAGATGTAGAGAAATTGCAGCAGCCGGGCTACTCGTTCTGGTGTTGACCGGACCATCCAGCTTCGCGCAATCAGGGGATGCCCGCCTTGCGGCGAAGTTCAAGGAAGCGACCGAGGCGCAGCGCGTCGGACGTTTGGACGAAGCGGCCGCAGCCTATGCTGAAGTGCTCAAGCTGCGGCCGGACATTGCGGAGATTTACATTAACCTCGGCTTGGTGCGTCATCAGCAGAAGCGTTTCGAAGAAGCGGTTGCAGCACTTGAGAAAGGGTTATCGCTCAAGCCCGGTTTGGCCGGAGGGCGTCTCTTTCTTGGCATTAGTTATTACTCGCTCAACCGCCTCAAACCAGCTCTCAAGGAACTGGAGCAAGCAGCCGCCTTAGCGCCGAATGATCCCCGCGCGGTGATGTGGTACGGCGTAGCTTTGTTGGCGGCCGGCAAGACGACTGACGCAGCGAAGCACCTGGACCGGGCGGCCACCTTAGCGCCCGAAGACATTGACATCCTCTACCACCGCGGGCGAGCGCACCTGCGGCTTTCACAGGAAAGCTACCGGGAAATGTTTAAGGTGGACCCGAAGTCGGCGCGGGTGCATCAGGTGCTGGCCCAGTCTTATGAGGAAGCAGGGCGCGAGGCTGACGCCATCGCTGAGTATGAGTTGGCAGTCAAGCTTGCGCCGGACATGCCCGGAGTTAACGAGGCGCTCGGCAGCCTTTACTGGAAGACCGCGAGTCTGGACGCGGCGGAAGCGGCCTTTGAACGGGAGTTGAAAGTAGACCCGCGCAATGTGCTGGCGATGTACAAACTGGGCAGCATTCGGGTTGAACGGAGTAAGCCGGAACAGGGCATGCCGTTACTAGAGGCTGCGTTGCGACAGAACCCAGACAACTTGGACGCTTACTACTACCTGGGCAAAGCGCAGGGTCAACTAGGCCGACATGAGCCGGCCATTGCCAATCTCAAAAAGCTGATCGAGGGCGCTCCATCAAGCCCGCTCGCTGAGTCTGCTTACTATCAGCTTTCGCGAATCTACCGCAAAGTCGGTCGCGCGGCCGAGGCTCAGGCGGCGCTCACCTTGTTCCAGAAGCTGAAGGATGAACGCGAGCAGCAACGCACCGAGAAATTAGATGAGATAAAGAAGCGGGTGTCAGACGGTACCCCGCGGTCTTGAAGTTGATCAAGCCCGGTAGGTATCAGCTTACCGTAGAGCCGCAGTCAAGCGATTCGGGTTTGCCGGTGTTCCCTGCTGCTCTATGCTGAATCGTAACTCGATCAACTCAAGCACGAACAAGCACCACAGGCCACTAATCTACAGGAAGGTTGTACATGAAAAGATTACCAATGCTCTTCCATTTGGCGCTCGCAGCGCTGTTAATAGCTGGACTGACTCCGCTCGCCGCAGCTCAATCGAATCGCGGCAATATCTCCGGTTCAGTCGTTGACCCCACTGGCGCGGTAGTCCCGAATGCTAAAATCACCGCCCGGAATGTCGCGACTGGTATCACCCAAGAAACTGAATCGACCAGCGAAGGAGTTTACCGATTCTCGGAATTGCCGGCTGGCGTCTATACATTGACGGCCACGGCCCAAGGCTTCAAA
>JACCTF010000358.1 GCA_013812565.1 Pyrinomonadaceae bacterium
GTGCGGGTGCGGCTGCTGAGCGTCCCCGAGGGGAAACAGCTCTGGGCCGGTCAGTTCGATGAGCAGTTCACGGACGTCTTCGCGGTCCAAGACGAGGTCGCGGAAAAGATGGCGGGCGCGCTCGCTCTGAAACTGACGAGCGAAGAGCGGGAACAACTGACGAAGCGGTATACCGACGACTGTCCATCCCGAAAATTAAAAACGACTGTGATTTTGCCACCAAGGGCTGTTTGTTAACAGCTTGGTCACACTCAAACGAGTTTTGTTAACATGATGTTAACATCCAATTTGATCAAGATGCGGCTGAACATCATCCCTGATGTGATTTTGGCGAAGGACAGGCTGGAACGTTGCGTACTGAACCGAATCGTTGAAAAAGGTTAGTTGATAACGATCCCCGTGCGGCATTGCCACCTTGTGAACCTGAACTGTATCCGCGAAACGTGTTGTTACAAGCATCTCCCTTCTCTTCGGATGCCAGCTTTGCAGGGTAACCGCACGAGAGTAAGTGTAGCGGCCGGCCTTCCCGACCAACTCCAAGGGCACCGGCGGCAAGCCCTCAATATTCAATGCGGTTGGAGCGGGGAGATGTTGGTCATTATTGTTCCGACCAGAAACTTGGGTGCTGACCCCCTAAGCCGGGAAAGAAGAAAAATCGGCGTTCTTGCCGAGGTTTTTCATCACAAATTGGCCTTTCCCGGCTTAGGGGTACAGTACCCTTCATCTTACACTGGTCGTTAATCCACTTCTTGGTGTAGCTTCCATATAGCTGTTATCTTTTTCTCGTTGCTCATTGCTTCCCTTCCCTCGTTCCTTCTAAGCTTGGATGTTTACACCGTGCTACGCCATGATCCGGGCCTTTGGGGTACCACCATCCAGACCCCTGGCACTCTGGGCACTGTGAAGCGTCAACCGCCGGATGTGTGGCTGGCGGGCTCAAGAATCTCTCGATCAGCTCGTCGGCTTCCCCGGTGCGGTGGATCTTCGTCGCGTAGCCGCCTGGATTCTGGATGCCTTCGGACTTCAAGCTATCGGCGTACTGCCGACACTCTTTTAAGCTGAAGCGCGAAGACACACGCACACCTTCTGTGTTTGTGTGTGTTTCTTTTAGTGTGTGTTCTTTATTGGGTATCTCATAGGTAGCCCCTGCCTGTTTGGTAGCCCCTATCTGTCCGGCAGCCCCTTTCCGATAGGTAGGGGCTGGCTCTAATAAGATACGATACTTTGTGCCTCTTTCGGTTTGGACGCGGTTATCAAAGTCATTACCTATTACTTCGAGCAGACCTCGCTCAATAAGTGTTCTGGTGGCACGCCTTGCCTGAGATTGGCTGATATTACAAGCCCTGCTAAGCGCCGGCAGCCCGACTTGGCAGGTTTCTGACTGATACCCCCAAGACAGCCGCAGCAAACGCTGCAAGACCGTTTGCGAGTAAACATCAAGGGTTGGGATTATACGATCCGCAACGTCATGTGTGATGCGAGTATAGCCACCCCCTCTCTGTTGGATAGGGGGTATCTGTTGGGTAGCCCCTGTCTTGGGTAGGGGAGTAGCTGCACTTTGGGTAGGGGGTCGCTGTTGGGTAGGGGGTGCCTGATAGGTAGGGGGTATCTGATAGACAGGGGTGGTGGCCTGCTCCGCTTCAGCTCGCTCTTTCTCCCGCGCCTGTCGCAGCAGTTGAGCCATCGGCAGGACCTTGATCGGCTCGCTCATACCGCAACCGCCTCCTGTTCCCTCTCGTCTTGTAATTGCAAGTCAGCGTATGCTTGATCAACCACTCCCACCGGCGCTTCAGCAATCTTCATGATTTGAATCATCTGATACGACACGTCGCAGATACGCAGTACGTCCCGCGCGATGCCAGCGGCTAACTGATAGACGCGCTGAAGCGTCAGGACAGGGAAGGGGTTGGGGATTTTGTAGTAAGTGCACCGATACTGGATCATCCGCTCCGTCTCTGAAAGAGAAAGCGGGGCCAGGATGGTTGGAGACACGATGCGGGAAAAGAGGGCGCGCATCTTCTTTGTATGCAGCCTGTCCCTGAGTTCGAGCTGCCCAGCTAGTACGACTTGAATCAACTTCGCGTCGTCCGTCTCGAAGTTCAGAAACGAGCGCACCAGTTCGAGCATTTGAGTCGAGAGTTTCTGCGCCTCATCAATAAAAAGCACTACAGCTTTATCGGCCATGTACTCTGCACCCAAAAGGGCTTCTAGCTCGCGCTGATGTTGCTGCACGCTCCGGCGCGGGGGCAATTCTACGGCCTGTGCTACGGCTTGAATGAACGCATACTCGCTGTTGAAGTTCGGCGTCGGAATCAGGATCGATGTGACATCATCGCGTGCATCCAGCTCAGCGTGGGCATAGCGTATCAGCGACGTTTTGCCTACCCCCACATCGCCGAGAACGACGGACAAGCCTTGCCTGTGATCTACCGTGTAACGGATGCGGAAAAGCGCTGCCTCAAGTGCGTCCGTAAGGTAGAGCAGCACCGGGTTGGGCGAGATGCTAAAGGGCGTGTGTTTCCTCATACCGCGCCTTATAGCACCCTGCAAACCTGAAATCAACAAGTATTTTAGAGTAGAATTGCTGAATAAAGGCTTATTCAGTACATAGCCCAAGCGGGCGAGGTGAGCAAGAGGGAAGCGGCGAGGCAACGACGGAGGCGGGAGGGCTATGCGCAAAACGCTACTTGGCTTAGAAGGTTTTTTCTAGAAAGTATTTTATCTGCATACTTTAAGCTAACTTCACGCCTCCCATAAAAGTGTTTGTTTGCTTGTCTAATACTTGGTGAATACCTAAATTTCCCTCTTGACAAGTTGTTACTCAGATTTTATATTTTTGCACAGCTCAGATATGTAACTATTCAGCTGAGCTAACTCCAATGTTTATGTTGGAGCCAATCTCAATTCTACGGAGAAACGAAGGAGGTACTTACATGAACACCACTCGATATAATCCTTTCCAGCAAGTACAATTTTTACAGGACGAGATTAATCGCCTGTTCTCGACCAATGCGGGCTCATCCTTTGATGATCAAAGTCTTGGCCGTGGCGTGTGGAACCCGCGCGTTGACATCTATGAAAACAAAGACCACATCGCACTCGAAGTAGAACTGCCCGGGATGAACAAAGAGGACATCCATCTCAGCTTCGAGAACAACGTACTGACGCTCAGCGGTGAGCGGCGCTTTGAGAAGCAGGCCGAGGAGGAGCAGCAGTACCATCGAGTGGAGCGGGTATATTGAACGTTTACGCGCTCGTTCACGTTGCCGAACACGGTCTCAGGCGAAGGCATCACCGCAGAGTACCGCAATGGGGTGCTCTATCTCGCATTGCCGAAGAAGGAAGAGGTGAAAGCGCGGCGCATCGAGATTGCGGGTGAAGGTGCTACGCAGAAGGCGATGAGTGCCACGGCTGGCAGGTAAAGCACCTCAGACTTGATGGATCGTAACGAGTGAGCCTGACGGATTAATAAAGAAGGCGAGGACCCATGAGGTGTTTGCCTTCTTCGCTTTTGCGGAGGGCGAAAAGGAAAAGGGGCGGAAGATCAGAGCTTCTTTACGGCAACACTTCGGAAGCCACAACTTTCCAGTGAATGTTGCTTCCCTTTATCGAACCACAGAGTGGCCCACCTTTCTCATCCGTCATACTCACAGATGCCTCTACGGGTCGGCCCGTCACCAGCGCGTATTCAACTGTTTTCCAATCGAGATGATTCAGGTGTATTTTCGCTCTTCGGAACATCACCCATACACCCGCATGCCGTTCGCCCCAACTCAGATAGATGAATCGCTCATCGGGAGTTCCGTGAGCAAAGGGACCGCGGAAGTTTGGCTTTAGGGTCTTGGGGTTCCTCTCAACTCGAAGCGGGACGCTAAATGTCACATGCTTTTCATCGGCCGGCACATCATCAATAACCCCATCGCCTTTCTGCACGCCTAGTCTTACAGCGTGTCGTCCTTCCCACACCCTCCCCGGTAGATTTTGGCAGCGGATCTTGATTGTGATCTGTTGATTGGTCATGAATAAAAGTGTGTATGTGCCTCACCTAAAATGTAGAGAAGACCCGTTACCTGAGTTGCAGCTAATGCTGCTTCAAGTATATCAAAGAACTGTTTTCGTT
>JACCTF010000370.1 GCA_013812565.1 Pyrinomonadaceae bacterium
GTTGAAGCCCTCGCCCGGGTCTTTGATGCGGTAAAGCATCATGCGCGGCGAACGCAAGTACCCGACTTCAGTCCTGTCCCATATGAAGAGAGTCGCTAAGAGATTGCTACCACACTGTTTAGCCGACACAGTGTAATCTCCTCAGCCTTCGTTTGGGCGTCGTCGCTAAACAAAAAGACGAATCCTCCGGCATCAGTTAGACTGATGCTCGACACATTTCCAAAAGGAGGATTCGTCACATGGAGTCTATCACGGTAATCACCTTGCTGCTGCGCGCCATCGACCGCGTCCAAATCCAAGCGGTCTTTGATCGTGACCCGTATGAGTCGCGCCGCACGGCACTGCCTGGTGCGCGCCTGGTCAAAGCGCTGGTTGTCTATCAGATGATCAAAAGTCCACGGCTGCGCGGCTTGGTTCGCGTCAGCGAAGATCACACGGCGGTGCAAACGGCGCTCGGTGGGACCATCGCACGTAATACTTTGTCGAATGCGCTCCAGCACCGCGACCCAGACCAGATGATCGAAGCGTGGCTGCTGGTGTGGCACTCCTACCTGCCATGGATCGCGCGGATGGGCACGAAGTTCGCCCGCCTTGCCATTGTCGATGCCAGTTTGATCCCGCTCTCGTTGGCCGCCTTTGATTGGGCGACGTACCGCAAGAAGCGCGGCGCGGCGAAGCTGACTGCGGTGCTGGAGTGGGCGCGCGGCATCCCACAGCAGTTGGTCGTGACCACCGGCCGCGTCCATGATGTGAAGGGTGCGGCGAAGCTTACGTGGTCTGCGCACTGGACTTACATCTTTGATCGCGCCTATCTCGGCTTTGATTTTCTGGCGGGTCTGCTTGAGGCCGGGGCGCACTTTGTCGTGCGCTTCAAAGATCGCGTCGGCTACCGCGTGCTGGCGCGTCGTCCAGTTGCGGTCGCGCCGGCCACGGCTGGCATCCGCTTGCGCAGCGACTGGCGGGTGAGTTTGCCGGGCTGGCCCGGCGTGGTGTTGCGCCTCGTCAGCTACCAGCTTCCAGATGGCAAGCTGATTCGTGTGCTGACGGATCGCTTTGATCTTCAGGCACTCTCCGTGGCGCAGTTGTACAAAGAACGGTGGAAGATCGAGAACTGGTGGAAGTGGCTCAAGGCGACGTACAAGATCAAGGAGCCACTCGGGCGCAGTGCGGCCGCGTTGCCGGTGCAGATCGTCGGAGCGTTTGTGACTGACTTGGTGATGCGTGCCTTCAAGCATAGTAGTGGATTTACGAGCAGCCTCTATGAGTTTGTCACCCGCTGCCAAGAGGTGAGTCTGACGGCTCTGAGTCAACTTCCCAAAAACAGCGCTTTACGCCAAGCACTGGAAGCGATTCTGAAATTACTCAATGGTCAACCACGTCATCTCCAACTTGTTGCTTGAGAGTAGCTTTCATATGGGACAGGACTGTCATCAGCTATACCCAGAACATTGATACCACCACTCCGATGGGCCGCTTGTTTTATCACATCATCGGATCATTCGCTGAGTTTGAGCGCGAGATGATCGTCGAACGGGTCCGCGCCGGCCTGGCTAATGCCAAAGCTAAAGGCACGGTGTTAGGTCGCCCGGAACGCGACTTCAGTGCCAGGCAGCGCATCAGCCAGATGCGCCAGCAGGGTCTCAGTCTGCGCGAAATCGCCAGACGTGAAGAACTCTCGCCGGCCGGTGTGTTGAAGGTCCTTCGACGTGTCGAAGCGGACAGCGATGATTGAGACTGTTGAGCCGATCGTCTACCAGCTCAAGATCGTCTTGCGCAGTATCAGCCCGCTGATCTGGCGGAGAGTCCTTGTGCGTAGTGATAGCAGCATCGCCGACCTGCATCACATCCTGCAGATGGTGAGGGGCTGGACCGACCAGACACCTGCACCGCTTCCTCATTCACGGCAAAGAGTACGGAATCGCTTACGTGGGCGGCATCAGCTTTGCGGACGATCCAAGGAAAGTGTTGCTCACACACTTTCAGTTTCGACTGGGCGAACGTTTCCTGTTATGACT
>JACCTF010000510.1 GCA_013812565.1 Pyrinomonadaceae bacterium
GATTTGTTGCCTCCGTTTTCACCACAAAAAACCGGACTCTTGATATTGAAAACTCGGCAAAGTGGAGCAGCCGAACCTAATTTTGGTCTGTATGAGGGTTAAAGTGGAACAAGACCACCTGTTTTGAATAAATTTAGATGCGTTTGCCCTGTAGGCTGTGGGAGTCTGGAGGAACAGTATGTCTCGCCATTTCTCCTGATTGGCGATGGTTAATTTGATCAAACGGGCGGCGGCGGAAATATTGGCTCCTCTTCGGCTAACCCTTCGACCATTTCGACCGTCCCTTCGAGATCGGGCGGATAAACCGTAAGCGCCGCCCTTCGGCCCCTCTACAGACAGTCTTCAACCACCATCCCTTGTGCGTCCTGATAATGTTGAAAGCGGGCGGTGAAAGCACTTTACCTTTCAAAGTGAAACGCTACATCTTGCGCTCGGCTTCTGCGAAGGAGAGTCTGATGTCGTTATCAACGAACATAACGACTGTTAGCGGACGCAAGAGCGCGGCTTATTTTAGAAATTATGCTTGTGGGGTTGAGAGCAGCTACGCGGAGTAAATGGCGCAGCCGCTCCTTCGGCTAACACGTTCTCGCTGTTACTGCTGTGCAACTTTAGTTGCTTGCCAAGCCATCAGCTGCCAGCGCCCCTCTTGCTTCACCCACACATCCGTGAAGCGGTATTGACCACTAATGTCCATTCCGCTTGTTAGTTTACCTTTGATCGTGGCGCGACCCGTCACGACGGCTGTATCTTTGCCCGCCATGCGGACACTCATATCGTCAAGGTCAAGAGTCTCGAACTTGGGATTGCCAGCCTTGGCGTTTGCCATCATCTTCGCCCTGTCTTCGACTTCGCCGCCCGGGTCTGTGCCGATGTAGTTGGCGGCGGTGTGGCGGTCGAGGAATGTGGTGTCGCCCTTTACGGCAGCCGCCGCACCATCCTTCTCCAGCTGCATCAACTCCTGCTCGACTCTGCTGTTGTTATTTTTCGTAGCATCCGCCTTCTTGTCATTTGTCTGGCTCAAGGCAAGCGTCGGTGCGGCAATCAGTAGCACTAGCATCACAAGGATTCGTTTCATGGAAGTATCTCCTTCTCGTTGAGGCTGAAATTCGGATTGAGCGGAATGCTTCTATGTCAAACCTAGTGGCAAGTCAATGGTCAGCCGGGAATTTCGCTCACACACGTAGACTTGCCGCTTAGAGGTTGGGTCATCCGTCAGTACCTCCAGTCAGTCATCGCTTCTTCACGTAAGCTTCTAAGTAATCACGCTTCACGCGCCACACTCGCCCGATGATCCGTGCCTGAATTAGTATTGACTCGCTGCTTGAGTTGGCATATTGTGCCGTCGCTTAGACTAACGGACTTCGCTGCCAGCCACTGTTGTCCTCACCGCTATTAGTCCGCTTTTCTTGCCCCAGCAGCCGTGGTGCGGCACGGCTTTCTACAATCATACGTCAGCTCTAAGCTTGTTCCATGAAAGAGACGCGAAGCACGCCGCCGGCGCCACGCGCCGGTGCACACCAACGAGTGTTAGAAGCTCTCGAAAGTAGAGTGCTGGGGAGACCTCTCGACATGATTGAAGCGAAAGAGTTTGTAGGTGATCAAAAGCTTAGCCGGTCGGCTCTTGAAACTTTCAATAGAATAATCGAGACATTGCAAGAAGAAGAGGGCGTTGATCTATCCGACCCGAGAGTTAGAATGAGGCTTGAAGAGATAGCGTTATTGCTTGCAGACAAATCGCGAAAGCGAAAGGGTGCGCACGGGTAGGCCGCCCTTCTGCTAAATATCCCACTTGCCGTGCTCTCCTTCCGTTGGTAGAGTGCGCTCCACATTCTTGCCCCGACTGTTGCTAGAGAGCCTCTCCATCGCAGCAGTCCAAGAGGAATGTGCGACGGGCCGGATATTTCTCCCTCTGTGGCTATCCGGCCCGGTAGTGTTTATCGACCTTCTTCGCCGGTCGCAGTTGTGACTCAAGGTACTCATCAAGATCGCGCCCGCGGTGACCTTCACATCCATTTCGACAGCAAGCAAGTAGGATTCGCTGCTATAAGTAAAATCGCACTATATGCGCCGAACCATTAGC
>JACCTF010000437.1 GCA_013812565.1 Pyrinomonadaceae bacterium
AAGAAGAAGAGTTTGTCGCGCAGGATCGGGCCGCCTAGAGTGCCGCCGAAAATATCTAAGTTTCCTACGGGCTTTTTTCTCCCATTTAGTTGTTCAAAGTTTGACGGAAGGAAAAAAGGTCTCGCCCGAAAACGCTGATTCGTGTGATAGCCGAACGCCGAACCGTGAAAGTCATTGGTCCCGGATTTCGTCTGGACGGAGATCGCCGCGCCGCCCGCGAGCCCCTGCTCGGCGTCGAAGCTGCTGGTCGTGACGACCACCTCCTGAATCGTCTCGGAGGGTGCGACGTATGCCGTATGGTGGGGCAACCAGACATTGACGTTAACGGCACCATCTGTGCGGGTGGAGTTGATATTCCGGGGAGTTCCATTGACGTTGGTGGTCAATGCCCGACCCGGAGTGTCGACGATGGAATTTTGGGTCATGGCCGGTGTAGAACCGGGGACGAGATCGAGCAGTGCCTGGTAGTTCCGGTACTGATTAAGCGGAAGCGTGTTGATTTCCTTTGCGGAGAGTTCGGTCTTCACCTCTGCGCTGTCCGATTGCAGCAGCGTTGCATCTGAAGTCACCGTCACTACGTCTGTGACTTCGCCCACCTTGAGGGCTGCTTCGATGCGTGACACGAAATTGGTGGTAACAGGGACTCCGGTTCGGGAGAAGGTGGAGAACCCCTGCTTGGTGATCTTCACATCATACATTCCAGGCTGGACATTTTGTATGGTGTAGTCACCGTTTTCGTTAGTGGCAGTTTCGCTTGAAAGGCCGGTTTCTGTGTTCGTTGCGGTGACTGTTGCCTGTGGGACAACCGCCCCGGATTCATCCTTAATGTTGCCGACGATAGTGCCGTATAGCACCTGGGCGACGGCTAGTTGAGCGCCTAACCCAATGGTCAAAAGGACGGTCATAAGAACAAGTTGCTTGATCTTACGGCTTAGGGTAAAGGAAAAGAGATGCATAGTTGCCCCCTCCTTAACAGGGTATGTTGGTTGAAGTTTCATCAAAATTTCGCCATTAACTGCGGCATTAAGCTCTGGTGAGATTGTGCTATGAGATAGCACTGATCATTTCTGTAGTAAGTGTGCTGGTTCAACGACTGCTGATGGTATGTTGCAACGTCTAACGAAACAGCCGGTAACGCAGAGGAAGGATAACGATGATTGCTCATACTTTCTTTTGCTATGCTATGGGATTGAGGCAATGATGCCCTTAGGCAAAGCGCGTTCCGCTTGATACGCCAAGATCATATTGTTATAAACAAACGAGTTGCCAGAAGACGTGAAGTGTCATAGAGGTTAACACTCTCCATTTTTTAGGAGGGTCTCCAATTTTGTGAATTACGATTTCACTGGGAGATCGAAAAGCAGAGAAGATGATGCCAGTTCGCATGAACGTGCTGTCAACACTTTTAACCTTACCTGATGGAGAAAAGAGGAACGGAGCTTGGTCTATAATCCACGCGAAATTAAGATGGCTTCGCAAACAACGGTAAATTATCCATTAAGTTGTCGGGAGGAAAACTTATGACTAAAGAAAAAGACTCGCAACTGTCGCGCCGGGACCTGCTAAAGGCCGGGGCGCTTGCAGGGGCGAGCTTAGGTGTTACGAGCCTAGGATTAGGTAATGAGCTTGGCGCGGTAGCGTCAACCGGAGCGGAACACCAGGCGGGGACACAAACCAAGAATGAGACCGTCGCGGGTATGAAGTATCCTCGCACGGAGACGGTCCGCATGGGGATCATTGGGGTCGGGGGGCGTGGCACCGGTCTGCTGCGCGACCTTCTCGCCATCGATCATCTCGAAGTAAAAGCCGTCTGCGACGTCGTTAAAGAAAAAGCTCTGAAGGCTCAGGCGATGGCGGAGAAAGCCGGACAGAAGTCGCCCACCTTCTACACAAAGAACGACCGCGATTTTGAAAACCTTTGCGCGCGTGATGACCTCGATCTTATCTACATCGCGACCCCGTGGGACTGGCACGTGCCGATGGCCGTGGCTGCTTTGAATCAGGGCAAGCACGTCGGCGTTGAAGTCCCGGCAGCCAAGACGCTGAAGGAGTGTTGGGAGCTCGTCGATGCTTCGGAGAAGAACCGCCGCCACTGCGTGATGCTCGAAAACTGTTGCTACGGCTACAACGAGATGATGGTGCTGAACATGATTCGCGCCGGATTGTTCGGTGAGATTCTGCACGGCGAGGCCGCCTACAACCACGATCTGCGCGAACTACTGTTTTCAAACGCGGGCGAAGGACTCTGGCGCAGATTCGAGCACGTAAACCGCAACGGCAACCTCTATCCGACGCACGGTCTCGGGCCGGTCGCAAACTACATGAATATTAACCGGGGTGATCGATTCGATTACCTCGTATCCGTCAGTTCCCCGCAGTTAAGCATGGACGCCTACCGTAAAGAACACGTCCCCGCCGGTGACCCGAAGTGGAAAGAGAAGTACAACTGCGGCGACATGAACACAAGCATTATCAAGACTGCGAAGGGGCGCACGATCATGCTGCAGCACACTGTCTCCACGCCCCACCCTTACGACCGCATCAACCTCGTCTCCGGCACAAAAGGGATTTTCCGCGACTACCCGCCGCGCCTCTTTCTCGATGGTCAGGAAGGCAAAGAGGACTGGACCACACTCGACAAGCATAAAGCTCAGTTTGAGCATCCGCTGTGGAAGCGAGTCGGCGAACTGGCCCGCAAGACAGGCGGTCATGGCGGCATGGATTTCATCATGAGCTACCGCTTGATTCAGTGTATGCGCGAAGGACTCGTGCCGGACATGGACGTATACGATGCCGCCGCGTGGAGCGCCCCGGGGCCGCTCAGTGAAATGTCTGTCGCCGGAGGGAGCGCGCCCGTTAAGTTCCCAGATTTCACACGCGGACGCTGGCAAGATTCGCGCAACATAATGGCCGCTTCATGAACTGGAGAAAACGAAAGTGTTGATGACCATTTGGTGTAATGCGAGCTTTCCAGAACCGGCGGCGAGGCTTCTCCGCGACGAGGTTCATCCTCATCGGTTGTTGTATTCGACCGAGATGCAAACGTTGAATCTTGCCGGTGGCGGTCCTGACCCATTGTTGGCCGAAGCAGACATCGCCTTCGGTCAACCGAAGGCTGAGCAGGTGATGCGGCTTGACCGCTTACGGTGGATTCATCTGACGAGCGCCGGTTATACAAGCTATGACCGTGAAGATCTCCGCGACGCTTTCCAGGGGCGAAGGGCGATTCTCACAACCAGCTCAACCATTTACCAAGAACCCTGCGCCGAGCACGCGCTGGCGATGATGATGGCGCTCGCCCGCCAGTTGCCCCGCTCGCTTGATGAACAGCGCACCAGACATTCTTGGGAGACCGTCGAGATAAGGGATGGTTCAAGACTGCTGGCAGGCCAGAGCGTGTTGCTGTTAAGTTTCGGCGCTATCGCACAAAGGCTGTCTCAACTCCTCGCTCCGTTTAACATGAACCTCACTGTTGTGCGAAGACACGTCAGGGGAGATGAGCCGGTCAAGGCCATCACGGAGTCACAACTGAATGAACACCTGCCACACGCCGATCACGTCGTAAACATACTCCCAAGTAATTCCGAGACAAAAGAGTTTGTGAACGAGCAGCGCTTCCGCTCAATGAAGCCCGGCGCGATCTTCTACAACATCGGTCGCGGCACAACCGTAGACCAAAATGCCCTGCTCGCAGCTTTGCAAACAGGGCATTTGGCTTACGCCTACCTTGATGTCACCGACCCCGAGCCGCTTCCGCCGGATCACCCTTTGTGGACAATGCCTAACTGCTACATCACGCCGCACACAGCGGGCGGTCACGACGGCGAGATGGAGAATTTGGTGAAGCACTTTCTCGCCAACCTACACCGCTTCACTTCCGGTGAGGATTTAGTTGACCGCGTTATATAGAAAGGATGAAGGCGGAAGGATGAAGTGAAGAAAGAGAAGTAATCTGCTTCTTATTCATCCTTCCACCTTGTTTGCCATCCTTTATTTCAAGATCGGCGTTACTGTCACCTTGCGGAACCAGACCTTGCCGTGGTCGCCCTGTAACATCGCTGGTCCAGGGGCGGCTTCGTTTGAATCAAGCGCGCCGCCCGTGATTCCCTCAAGCACCACATTGTCATGTAGTTTCTGACCGTTGAGCACAACTGTAACGCGGTTGCCGACAATCGTCGCCTCCACCTTTTGCCATTCGTTCGCGGGTTTACTCGCATTTGCGGAGGGTTGCACACGGCTATAGATCGCCATGTGACCGTGGCTTTCAGGCTCTTTGCCGTAGTCGTCGACGACCTGCAGTTCGTAGCGCCCGCGCAGGTAAATACCGCTGTTGCTCTTTTCGGCCAACTTGTATTCAACCTCAATCTTGTAATCCTTAAACTTCTGTTTGGAGATAAGATTGTTGGCGTGCGGCTCGTTTGTCATCGTGCCATCAACCACCGTCCAGCCGGAGGGTTTGTCTTTAAACTGTATATCCCAATTTGCCATGCTCTTTCCGTCAAACAGTTCAACCGGCTTGCCGAACCGGTGCTTACCGTTAGCGTCGTAGTTGCCCCAGGTCGGAGGCCGCACTCCCGTCCACTTGATCGTCGCCGCGCCGGTTGAGAGCGTGCCTTGAAGTTTTCCGCCGACCACTTTGGCGCGAGCCATTGGTTTCTGCTCGCCTGATCCGCTCGGTAATGACCACACGAGTTCATTGTTTTGAATTGAAATCTCAGGAAGCTTGAAAACGCTTCCGCCTCGGTTCAGAAAGTAACCTGTGAGCGCGTTATTCTCCTTCTTCACTTCGAGCCAGTACGGATGGCTGCCAGTCGGGGTTGTGGCCGTGATGTTCCACTTGCCGAGGAAAGCCGTCTCCTCCTGCGCGCACACAGGGATAGCACAAACAAACATAAATACGAGTAGTGAGAGTCTCGTTAGCTGCATTTGATCTCCTCTGAAAATTATTAGCGGGTTTAGAACCCAATTTTGATGCTTACAGACACACTACTCCCACCACCTGCGACTGAAGCTGTGTCCAGG
>JACCTF010000451.1 GCA_013812565.1 Pyrinomonadaceae bacterium
GTATGGTTTCATCCCTTTTACTTTGCCGGAAATGTACCGTACATGCAATTGCAAACCGCTCTAGGTTGTTGCGCTCGACCCGGACCCGCGCCACTACTTACACGGTAACGAGTCTACGCAGAGCTTCGTATGCGGCGCGCGCGAGATATGGATCGCGCGCCGTAAGCACACCGCGCAGTGCCGGGATTGCGGCAGGATCACCAATCATTCCAAGAGCACGCGCCGCTTCCCGCCGTACGTCGTCGCTTGCATCCTGTCGCGATAGAATATCAATCAGCGCTGGTACGGCGGCACGACTGCTTATCTGCCCAAGCGAACGAACCGCAGAGCGACGCACGAATTCGTTCTCCTCAACTTTGCGTCTACGTATACGGTTAACTAACCCGGAAGCCTGGCGTGGCTGGACAAACGCCTCGATGAGCGGCAGAGTCGCGGATTCGTCTGCGATCTCGCCGAGCGCTACGGCCGCTGCCCCGCGTGCGCCAGCGCTTCGATCTTTCTCAAGCACGGTGATCAAAGCCTGTACTGAGGTGCGGCTCTTTGTATTACCGAGCGCATAGGCTGCTTCTTGACGAACGAATTCACTTCGATCGCGAAGCAACGGGATTAACAAAGCGGCGGCCTTTTCCGGCGGAAGCGACAAGACGGCGCGCGTTGCAGTGGCACGTACGATTGCTGACCGGTCACTCAAAGCGACGGCGGCCGCGCGCGAACTTTCTGGACGAGCAATCAATCCGAGCAGCAGCACTGCATCACGTCGATCTTCTTCATCGCGCGAACCCATCCGCGTTTGTTGCTGTTTGATTTCGTTCTCAAGCTGCGCCGGTGTCAGTTGCGTCAACGACCCGAAAGCAGTTGATAAGTCTGCGCGCGCTGTAGATGTCTGTATACAACACAGCCAACATACGGCTGCTAACAGCGCGCACAAAAATGCATGGCGACGTTGAGATGGGGCACAAGCGTAGACGTACAATGCCGCGGCAGGAGTGGCGCTAATCCACCTCATGCGTGTGATGACAGAGCAACTAGGACTGCGCGATGCTCGGCGCGGCGGCGCGTTTTTTCCCATTCAAAAGCTTGCCGCGCGCGTTCGTTCTCGTGGGCGGCGGCCAACACCGTAATCAGTTCGTCTTCCTGCGGAAGGGATGATGATCTTGTGCGCCGCGCAGATTGAATGTGTGAAACATAATCGAGCACTTCCTTGATCTCAACATCGTTTAGCAAGTCAATTTTCGAGGAAAGGTGCTGCCGTTCGGTAGGTCGCTTAGCCATTTCTGCCCCTTTACTTAGCGAGGCCAAACGGCTGGCGGCGACGGCGAAGCGACTCAAGGATGAGCGCGGCAGCGACGTTCAAAAAGCCGTTGGCGGTGTGTATACGAGGTGGTGAGAATTCCCACTAATACTTTAATCACTTATATGTTGGAGGTTACCGAAGCTTACAAGAGCTTCTTTCACGTTCCTTCGGTCTAAACCACATGGGTGCGGTCTTAAAGGTGCATGATCGAGATATGGATAACTTCAATGCCTTTCGCAAAACTTGCAACAAGCACAGGCGATCGCACCGACGCGCAATATACACGAGGCATATCAAACGCGCAACAAAGCTTTCAACATTCATCAACGGGTAAGTTCAAGTCTTTTGAGCCTTCTACGCATCTATTTTTCTACGCATCTATTTTAGAAGCGACCGCGTGCATTGTATCAACCAAGAGCACAGCGATTGGTGGGTAGAAAAAAAGGTCGGGTCGAATTTGGTGATCAAACAAAATGTTTAAGTCGCTTAGAACGTAATACATATTCCCGCCGACAATGAGACCCGCGACCAGGCTGGCAACATAGCCGACCACAAGAAAGGCAGAGGCGGTGAAGCGAGTGAAAGGCTTTTCCGGTTTCTCCTCTCGCATGATCGACTCTTGCAGAGGCTTCGGCTGATAGGTATAGCGCTCAAAGCAGACGCGCAGTCGCGCGGCGAGATGCCACAGCCCGATGAGAAATAATGTGATCAGGACGGCCCGCCCAAAGCTATCAAAGCTGTGCCAGAAACGCGGCTTGAGCATCGCGACAAAGAATGTTGAAAGGAAAAGCGAGACGGTCGTAAAGACCGCTTGGGTACGCGCAAAAGCCTCACGCCGTTCGGCCTCAAGCCAACGATCAACCGCTCTATCCCATCTGGCTTGCGCAGCGGTGCGGCGCATACGTCGGGCATAAGGGTTGGTGGAATGAAGCACCGACGCGCTGCGTATTATCCGCTCACGCTGCGCATCGTAGTGAGCACGCTCTTGGATGTCGCTAAGCGTTCGGTAAGCAAGCGCGATCAACGCAAAATCTTGCGCCGCCCTCTCCGAACCCCCATTAAGGTCGGGGTGTCGCTCACGCGCCAAGCGTCTGTAAGCCGACTTGATCTCGACTGTGGTTGCCGTGCGCTTAACTCCAAGGATTTTGTAGTAATCAACCACTCAGCTCTTTCCTTAACTTCGCGAAAGCCAACCTGGAATAGCTGTTCTTGGGGGAGAGAAGCCTATACCGGGGGACAATATAGCACTTCTGTGCGACTACGTCCTGCTGAATTCATAAGCTTGAAACAGTGCGGAATATAAATCGATTATCTGAAAAAACACTTCTTACGGCCAAGTTAGCTCCTGCTCAGAAGACAGGGGATTGACCAAAAACTTAGTAGGCAACAAGTTGGGATGAAGAGGGCAAAAGATGACAAGAGATCAATCTTTTCGCCGCCTTCGCAGGATCAACCGTTTGACAAACATGTTAGTCGTTTGTGCATTGTTTACCTAGATGCCAAGCGTGTAGCACGTTCGATAAGGTTGACGAGCGTGCGTACAGCAACTCCCGTCGGCCCCTTGGCGCGATGAGGTTTGGTGTCATCCGCCCATGCTGTTCCAGCAATGTCCAAGTGCGCCCA
>JACCTF010000471.1 GCA_013812565.1 Pyrinomonadaceae bacterium
TCACGAACTGCCAAAGTTTTGCACAAGCTTGACGGACGTCCGCTGATTGCGCATGTCTGCCGCACTGCCGCCGCGCTTAGTCCGCGTCACATCTACGTCATCGTCGGCCATCAAGCAGAAACGGTGAAGGCAGCGGTGCGTGAAGAGCTTGGTCCGGAAGGCGCCCTTTTTATTACACAGACGGAGCAGCGCGGCACCGGTCATGCCGTAATGGTGGCCCGCGACGCGCTCGCCAATGCCGGTTCGACACTCCTTGTTCTTTCCGGCGATGTGCCCCTGGTCCGCGCTGAACCGACCCTTGGCGCGCTAGTCCACCAGCACCGTACGCATCGCGGACGCGGCGCAGCCTGCACCCTGCTCACGGTTCGCGTTGATGATCCGAGCGGCTATGGTCGCATCGTGCGCGACGCCGAAAATCGCTTTGAACGGATTGTTGAGCAAAAAGATGCGACGCCGGAAGAACGACAGATAAACGAAATTAATGCCGGCATTTATTGCTTTGAGACGCGCACTTTGTTTCCTGCCATTGAGCGTGTCCGCCCGACGAACGCTCAGGGAGAGTATTATCTAACGGATGTGCCCAGCATCCTCCGCGCTGATGGTGAAGACGTGAGCGTCTATCTTCACAAAGACGCGCGCGAAGTCTCCGGCATTAACACGCGCGTCGAATTAGCAGAGTTCGAGCGGATCATCCGTTCGCGCACGCTGAACCGCTTAATGCTCGATAGCGGCGTCACGTTCATTGATCCGACGCATACCTACGTCAGTTCCGAAACGCAGATCGGAAGCGACACTAAGATCTATCCGAATACGCACATCGAAGGCCGCAGCGTGATCGGCGAAGGCTGCGAGGTATTTCCCGGCACACGCATTACCAACTCACGCATCGGCAGCGGCGTCACGATCAAAGACAACTGCGTGATTACTGATTCAGAGGTTGGCGATAACTGCACGGTTGGCCCATCCGCTCATCTACGCATGAATGCAAAGTTAGAAGAACGCGCCAGCGTGGGCAACTTCGTTGAGATGAAGAACTCGCGTTTAGGAGCGAAGGCGAAAGCGATGCACCTCACTTACCTCGGCGATGCGACCATTGGTGACCGCACCAACATCGGAGCCGGGACTATCACCTGTAACTACGACGGCGTTCGTAAAAATCCGACTGAGATCGGGGAAGACGTGAAGATCGGCTCCGACACAATGCTGGTCGCGCCCGTTCGCGTGGGCGCGCGCTCGGTGACCGGAGCAGGCTCAGTCGTGACGAAAGATGTTCCGCCCGATTCTCTGGTCGCAGGCGTTCCCGCCAAGATTAAGAAACAGCTTCATACCGAAGCTCAGTCCGACACCGCAGCAGCGCAGGAACGAAACGCCGAAGAGGCTGCGGTCGTCGCCACTTAACAGCAGTCAAAACTGCCGGTATCAAGAGTGCCTCTCTGTCACCTCACTTTTTAATTTTTTATACACAAAGGAAGACTCGATATGTGTGGGATTGTTGGTTACGTTGGCAATAAACAGGTTGTGCCTGTTCTGATTGATGGACTACGCAAGCTTGAATATCGCGGCTACGACTCGGCCGGCGTGGCGGTGGTTGATGAAGACCACCAGCTGACGATCCGCCGCGCCGAAGGCAAACTACGTAATCTCGAAGAGGCCATCCGGCTCCGTCCGCTTGACGGCACATACGGCATCGGCCACACACGCTGGGCCACGCACGGGCGTCCCACCGAAGAGAACGCGCACCCGCACCGCGACTGTACGGGGCGGATCGTCGTCGTTCACAACGGGATCATCGAGAACTATCTTCAACTGAAGGAACGCTTATCGGCGAGCGACCACCGCTTTGTCACCGAGACCGATACAGAGGTCGTCGCGCACCTTATCGAAGAACGCTTAAAGCAGGACGATTCTTTCGAGAAAGCGGTGCGTCTCGCCGTGCAGGATTTGCGCGGTATCTTCGCTCTGTCAATTATCTCAGCGGATGAACCGGATACCGTGATCGCCGTTCGGCAAGGCCCACCGGTCGTCATCGGTTTGGGCGACGGCGAATACTTCGTCGCTTCAGATATTCCCCCGATTCTTCAGCACACGCGCGACATCTTCTTCCTCGGCGACGGCGAGATTGCAATACTCACCAAAGATGCGGTGCGCGTCATAGACTTTGACGGCAACTCGGTGAAGCCGGTTCAGCAGCGCATCACCTGGGACCCAATCATGGCCGAGAAGGGTGGTTTCAAGCACTTCATGCTGAAGGAGATTTACGAGCAGCCGCGCGCCGTTCGCGACACCGTGCAAGGGCGCATCTCTCTGGATACAGGCCGCGTCTACCTAGACGCGATGAACATTACCGAAGCGGAGTTCAAGAACTTCCAATCAATCAAGATCGCCGCCTGCGGCACATCTTGGCACGCCGGTCTTGCCGGAAAGTACATGATTGAACAACTGGCGCGCGTCTCTGTGGAAGTCGATTACGCTTCGGAGTTTCGCTATCGGACTCCGGTGCTCGACGACCGCACGCTGCTCATTGTAATCACGCAGTCAGGCGAGACGGCTGACACCATCGCGGCCCTGCGTGAAGCGAAAGAGAGCGGGGCGAAAGTGCTCGCGATTTGCAACGTGCATGGTTCAATGATTACGCGCGAAGCCGACGGCACAATCCTTACGCACGCTGGCCCGGAGATCGGCGTCGCTTCAACGAAAGCCTTCACCGCACAGATGGTTGCGCTTTACCTGCTCGGCCTCTACCTCGGCCAAGTGCGCGGCCGCGTCAGCAAAGAAGAAGCGAAGCAGCACGCGCAAAGCTTGGCCGAGTTGCCCGTTAAGATTGAGCATCTGCTCAGCGAATCGGACGAGATCGAGGAGCTTGCCAAAGAGTTTTTCCGCTCCTCAGACTTCCTCTACCTCGGTCGCGGCATCAACTTCCCCGTCGCCTTAGAAGGCGCGTTGAAGCTGAAAGAGATTTCCTACATTCACGCCGAAGGCTATCCGGCGGGCGAGATGAAGCACGGCCCCAACGCTCTGATCGACGAACGACTGCCGGTCGTTTTCGTCAACACACGCGAAGTGGGTAATCACGCCTCGGAGCTTCGTTACGAAAAGACCCACTCCAACATCGTCGAGGTTAAAGCCCGCGAAGGAATCGTATTGTCGATCTTAACGGAAGGCGACCAGATAGCATCCCTCGTCTCCGATCATGTCATCGAGGTTCCGGCGGCGAGCGATCTGCTTTCACCCATTCTCTCCGTCATTCCCCTGCAGCTTCTGGCTTACCACATCGCCGTGCGCCGCGGCTGCGACGTGGACCAGCCACGCAACCTCGCCAAGTCGGTGACAGTCGAATAATCAGTGGTGGCAGCGTATGAACGCGCGGTGAGAGAACAATAAAGTTGTAGAAGGTCTATTAAGGATATTAGATGTTCCGAAGAATAAGAGCAATTCAGGTAAACTGGTTGCATGACTCTCAGACAAATCAACAACTTGAAACCTGGAAGACTGCGCGCCCTGACCGGTATGACCGTCAAGGCCCTCGGTGAA
>JACCTF010000490.1 GCA_013812565.1 Pyrinomonadaceae bacterium
TCTGGAAGCGCGACCTCGATATGCAGGTCACCCCGGCGATCTTCAATTACAAAGGCAAAGAGCTGATGGTTGATGCGGGCAAGGAGTGTGTGGTCTACCTGATGGACACGGAGTCCATCGGCGGCGATGATCATCGCACGCCCTTGTACCGCACTCCACTGATTTGCAACGAAGAAGTCAACTTCGCCTCGGCGGGCATTTGGGGTTCGATGGCGAGTTGGACGGACGCCAGGGAAACGGCTTGGGTACTGACGCCTTTCTGGGGACCGAAACATTCGAAGTTCAGCGCGCCGATTGAATACGGCCCGGTGAAATATGGCGCGATCGCGGCCTTCAAAGTGGAAGAGAGAAACGGCAAATGGAGTTTGGCGCCCGCCTGGATTTCACGCGATATGAACCGGGCGGAGCCGCCAGTGATCGCCAATGGAATCATCTTCACCTACGGCAACGGGGAAGATACGGATCAGGCGGCATTCGACATCGGACTCGCCTACAACACCGCCGACCATCGCATCAAAGGCTCAACCCACGCGGTGCTTTATGCGCTCGATGCCCAGACCGGCAAAGAGCTTTGGTCGAGCGGCAATCAGATCACCTCATGGAGTCACTGGGGTGGGCTGTCAATCGCCAACGGCCGGGTCTACCTCAACACGTTCGACGGCACCCAGTACTGCTTTGGCATTAAGAATGAATCTGAAAAGTTAGCTCCGTAGAAGTTTTTTCTGAGGGCGCAGGCCCTCAAGTTGAATTGCAGAGATGGTAGCGGCAATTCATCAACCATCAATTAAGGAGAATACACATGCCGATTCCTACTGAGAATGTCGGGTCGCTGCCGCGGCCCGCCAAACTGCAAGCTGCAATCGCCGCCTACGACATCGGAAAGATCACCCGCGAAGAACTAGAGCGCGAACAGGACGCCGCCTGCCGTGATTCGATTGAGCGCATGGAAGCTACGGGTTCGCCCCTCGTTTCGGACGGCGAGCAGCGTGCGTCGAGCTTTGCTACTTACCCCATCGTAGACACCCTGGCGGGAACTGGTCTCGCCCCTAACCTCGCGGCCGACGGCCAATACTTTGCCATTTTCACGGATGGTCATCACCGGCAGCTGCCGCGTCTGACCAGCGGGCCGTTCAAGTACAAGACCTTCGCAGCTGAATATCTGGAAAAAGCGAAGCCGCTGGCGACCAAGTCATTGAAGCAGGCCGTGATTGCGCCCTCCATGCTCTACCTGCTCTATCCGCTCGATGGAGAGGTCGAAGGTTATTCTCGCGAGCAGTTTCTGGAAGACTTGTGCAACGAATGTGAGCAGGACATCCGCAAGTGCTTCGCTGCCGGCGCACAGCGCGTCTCGATTGATTTCACCGAAGGGAGGCTAGCTTGCCGGAACGATCCGCGAAACCCGTGGACAGGGCGCAAAATGCTTGAGACATTTATCGAACTCAACAACCGGGTCATTGATCGGTTCTCAGCTGAGGAGCGCAAGAATATCGGCATCCACACCTGCCCCGGCGGAGACTGTGATTCGACCCACAGCGCCGACGTGGATTACGCCGATCTGCTGCCGAGCATGTTCAAGATGAATGCCGGGTACTTCCTGATTCAGTTGGCGAGCGAACCAGACAAGGAGCGGGTCTACAAGCTCATCGGCGAACATAGCCGAGAGGATGCGAACGGCGTCCCGCAGGTCTGCTTCATCGGCGTCACCAACCCGCAGAATCCGCGGGTGGAGACGGCGCAGGAGGTGTGTGACGACCTCGTGCTTGCCTCTAAGTACATTCCCGTCGAGCGGCTCGGCTCCACGGACGACTGCGGCTTTTCACCCTTCAGCATTGACGTGAAACCGAAGCATGTCTCGCCGGATGTGGCCCGCGACATCGCCTTCAAGAAGATCGCGGCGCGCGTCGAGGGCACCGCGCTGGCTTCGCAGAAGCTCGGCGTCGCTTGAGCGGCTTTTGACGCTGGGACAAGACGGCCGTCTTGTCCCACCATCTTGCTACACACTCACGCCGAAAACGCTGTGGCTCTGTTGTTCCGCTGTTCGGTATAAACCGAAAGGAGTTTCCGTCATGAGAAGACTTGCTGTTGTAACCATCGTCTATCTCGGCTGCGCTGGTGCCTGGACAAGCGACGCAAAAGCTCAGGGACGAGGCGGTACGGACTGGGTGACAAGCAACGGAGACGCGCAGCGTGCGGCCTGGGTCCGGGCGGATGCGAAGATTTCAAAAGAGACGATGCAAAAGCCGGGCTTCCGGTTCCTGTGGAAGCTCAAGCTCAAGAATGAACCACGACAGTTGAACTCGCTCGCGCCGCCGGCGACGCTCGAACGTTTGATCGGATACCGTGGCTTCCGCATGCTGGGTTTTGTGGGCGGCAGCTCGGATAATGTCTTCACGATTGATACCGACCTGGGGCGCATGGAGTGGGAGAAGCATTTC
>JACCTF010000502.1 GCA_013812565.1 Pyrinomonadaceae bacterium
GCCAAGCACGGGATGACCAACGTCGGTTACTGGACGCCAACAGAAGGTCCGTTGGCGCAGAACACTTTGATCTATATTCTTGCTTACCCGAATCGCGAGGCGGCGAAGAAGTCGTGGGACGATTTTCGCAACGACCCGGAATGGAAGAAAGTACGGGAGGCTTCCGAGGCTGGCGGCAAGATAGTGAGCCGTGTCGATTCAATCTACATGGGGCCGACCGACTATTCGTTGATGAAGTAAGATTACTCAGAAGTGACAATGGCACCCCGTCGGGGTGCCCGCGTAAACAGTGACTCGGACCAAGTAAAGATAAATACGAATGCGGCATCGGCTAATCTCCCAGCAAGGAAGCATAGTCGGCACGCGCGGAGTCTGAAGCACCGGCATTCATCTCTGATCCCTTCTTTCTTGTCACTGTTCACTTGTCACTCGTCACTTTTGGATAAGATGTAGGATGCCGGGCCACCAAATCGCAGTGGATATTTCAATTACGCATTTAAGGGGTGAACATGTCAAACAAAGATGCCTTTGCTGAGCGAGAGCGAGCGCTGGAAGATGAATACTTTCGGCGAAGAGAGCGAGAACTGATCGAGAAGATGCGCCGCCGCGCCGCGTTGGAGGCGGAACGCCAGCAGATGGCGGACATCGCCGGCACCGCTGATCAAGAGGTACTGCAAGAACTTCAGGAGTTAGGATACACGCACGAGACGGTGGTGCTGCTCCATCTGTTGCCGCTCGTGCAGGTCGCGTGGGCCGAATGGGGAGTTAGCGCACGCGAGCGCCAACTCATCCTTGACGTCGCCAAGTTGCGCGGCGTTGAGCCGGGAGGCGCTGCTTACGAGCAATTGATCCAGTGGCTTGAACATCGTCCAACCGAGGAGTTCGCCGAAAAGACGCTTCGTCTTATTAGCGCAATGTTGCAGGCGTTGCCCCCGGAAAAAGGTGATTCGGCCAAGCGCGACCTCGTCGCATACTGCACCCGGGTCGCCGAAGTATCAGGCGGCATGTTGGGGTTTGCCAACAACGTTTCCAAAGACGAGCGAGCGATGCTCGAACACATCGCCGCCGAACTAGAGCGTGACAACAAAGCCGCTGCCCAGCAAATCCTCAATACCTAAGAAGTGATGAGTGATGAGATAAAAGCTGTAGTGCGTTCCTCGGTAGTAATGCTTGCACATTCCCCAGCGTTAGCCGAAAGCTCTTCTGCACATCACGGAAACTTTTTGCCAATCGCCGGTAATTCAGTGATGCGCATTTTCACCTCTTCCTACGCATCACTCATTACTCATCACTCTTACAACATATGAATGAACAAAGTGCGAAAGTGCGGTTGGTCCACGAAAATCTCGATACATCGTACGTCCGTCTGGCGGCGCTGCTTCGTTGGTTGCAGCAGCGTAGTTTCGTTGGCCGTATTCACGTTGAACTGGATGATTACACGGCGGATATTTTCCTGGGGGCGGACGAAGCGCCGAGGGTGCATGAAAGAGACCGCGCGACGGGGCGCGAGGCAGAAGGTGAAGCGGCTCTGCACCGTTTGCTGGTGCGGGCCAGAAGTCCGGGCGGCTCCATTAGCGTTTATCAAGGGTCGGAAGAAGCGGCGATAGAGAATCGAAATGAGCGCCACGAACCGGCAAGCTTCTTTGGAATCTATTCGTCGCATGAGTTGAGCACAGCGTCCGAGGAAGCGGACTACCCGGATGTTGTTCAGTTAACAGGTGAGTTGATTCAGGCGGTGGAACAAGGGATCACAAGCGCGGACGCCGATTTCACCAACGCGTTTCACGTCGCGCGCTTGAGCTTAACCGGAGATTACCCATTTCTCGATCCATCGGAAAATCGCTTTTCGTATGCAACCGGCACGGCGCGCGTTTCTACGCAAATACGCGCCGACAATTTAGTGCTGGGCGTGAGCGAGGCGCTACGTCACGCGGTTGATCGTGCTGTCGCAAGCAGCTCTGACGGAGGCGCAAGCGTGCGCCGGGCAGTTGCGCGGGAACTAACCGCGTTAGCAGAGCGTCGACGTGAAGATCCGGCAATCCTCAAATGGACGCCGCATCTCGAACGCATTGCCGGCAACGGCATGACTTAGGCGCTTTACGATGTAAGCCATCTTTCGCTCGGAGAATCACCGGCAAGAGGCGATGCGAGATGAGAAACGAGGGTGTCAAAGCTTGTGCTTCAGACACCCTCGTCTTGACTGCGTTGAGAGATTAAGCTGCTTTATTTCGAGGTTTGAACTTACGGCGTCGCAGGTTCAACCGGAAGTCCCGCGTTCTTCCAGGCTTCGTAGCCGCCAAGCAATGTCGCACCTTTATTGAATCCCTTCTGATTGAGTTCCAGCACCGCACCGGCGCTTGAGTGTTCAGCCGGTCAAGCGCAGTAGGTGACAATCGTTTTGTCTCGTGGCAGTTCACCCGCGCGCGATGCGATCTGCT
>JACCTF010000556.1 GCA_013812565.1 Pyrinomonadaceae bacterium
CCCTTCCACTCAGCAATTCTCAGTTTGGAAAATGGGTATTGGGGAGTAACGGAACATAATTCGGAGCTCCGCATTATGTTCCGTTACTCCCCAATACCCAAGGTTGTTTCGCCACCCCCAGCGCGCAAAAGCGGCTTCCTCGACCATCTCCTCTCACAACGTCTCGGGTGTCGGGTCAGACAAACTTGTGTTTTTGCCAGACGGCTCTCCCGGATTCATTCGCTTCGAGTCTCCGCGTCGGTGTGATGCTGACCAACCCGCGTTGACACAATGCGGCGATCTCATTCCTCGCCGATGATTCATCTAAATCCACTTCCGTACCCACTACCCGGTCGATGATCCATCCGGCGAGTCCCACCCGGTCGTTGTCGACCGAGACCGCCAACTGCTCTGGGTAGTAGCGAGACGGCAACTCGGTAATGATCCCGAGTAGCGCGAGTGACGAAGCGGACAACTCCGCACTCGCCAGTGGGCTTTGATCCTCAGGCGCATGCCCCTCAACTTGACCGGCCTGTGGAAGGGAAGTGCCGAGGGGCAAGGCACTCTGTTCCCGGGCGATCTCGGCGCGTAACCGGTATGCGCCGTTCAACCCGCGCTTCACCTGATGCTCGTACAGCAAGAGCGCGGCGACCGCATCCCGCGCCGCGTAATCGAGTTGTTTGGGATGAAGTGGGCGCAGACTCCAATCGCTCTGTTGCGCGTGTTTGTCGAGCGGCAGATTCAGATGTTTCTCGACCTGAGCCTTGAGTGAGTAGCGCTTTTCGCCACTGCGGCGTGCCGCTAGCAGGGTGTCATGAATCGGAGCGGTACTGATCTTAAAATGGCGAGAGAGTCGCACCGCGTCGAAGCCTGCGTTGTGCATAACTTTCGTCGTCGTAGGCAGTTCAAGCGGCTGGCGCAGAAGGGTCGGGTCAAGCCCGGCGAGGGCATCAATGACGGCCACACGCAACTCCTGATTGACGCGGTAGGCGAACTGGATGAGAGCCACCCGCTCGTGCTGCGGATTCCACCAGTCGGTTGTCTCGATATCAAGAGCGAGCGCCGCAACAGGCCCGAGACTCTCGCAGAAGGCCCTCAGCCTGGGCTGGTCGCTGATGAATGCGATGCGGTAGTCTAATTTCATGGGGTGTGAAGCGGATTCTAATCCTGCTAAAAAAGAGTTCGGTAATCCTCATCGATCCACACTGTGCATCTACTGTTATCTAGGCATCGACTCTCAATCCAATGCCCATCTGGCCGAGATAACGCTCTGCCTCAATCTCGTCCATTGGGGAATGTTTTTCCTCGAAAGCTTCTGGTCCTTCACACTCAGGTCTCTGACGTAACGGGGGTCCACGCCATCGCATTGTGAGCACAAATGGCTCGCATTATGTTCCGTTGCTCCCCATTACCCAAGGTTCACAATGTAAAGATGGCCAGATTGATTTCGGCGAAGGACAGGTTTAGGCAACTGAGTCAAACTCTTGCTCCTCGTATGCCGGCTGTCGCATAAAGTAAAGTATGGATAACCGTGTTTGTAGAAAAGGCGTGCTGTACACCAGCACGCCTTCTTCGTTAACCATCCTGCTAGCTTTAGCTTTTGAGCCTACCGCGGAGGGGTGCTTGGGCTACCAGGGTTGCTTGGGCTGTTCCGGCTGCTCGGATTGTTCGGCGTGTTCGGGTTCTGCGGGCTACCAGGATTGCGCGGGTTGCGCGGCACCGTCGGGTTGCTCGGGTTCTCCGGGCTGTTCGGGTCAACCGGCGTCGTTGGATTGCTCGGGTTCGATGGGCTCGCAGGTTCCGCAGGATCAACCGGGCGCGCCGGGTTGCTCGGATCATCCGGCGTGTTCGGCGTCGTCGGGGTTGTTGCGCTGTTCGGATCGCCTGAGTCGCTCGGGCGACGAGTACTGTTAGGGTTGAAGGGGGGCGTGCCGGCACCGCCTTGTGTGCCCGTCCCGCTCGTTGAAGGACTGGCCGTAGTGGTTGTCTCCGTGGTGCTGCCGCGGTTACTCTTCCGTGATCTCTTTGCTCGCTTGTTCCTTCGCTGAGTGTTGCCAGTGCTCGTGGCGTTGCCCGTCTGGGCATTGCTCGATGTGCTCGTCTGCTCGACCGGGCTTGACCCGGTCGAGCGGTTCGTATCCTGTGCGACACAGACGCCCGCCAAGCCGAGCGCCCAGGTGAGCGCGACTGCTGATCCGAAGTATATCTTCATAGCTTGTGTTCCTCCTCGTTTGTTTAATTGTAAATTGTCGAATTTAACTTTCACGTACGGATGTTGGTTGATGGTGTGCATTCACTTCCGATGTCCATACCCCAAGGAATACGCTAGATGACTATGTCCTCCACTCTACTTCACGGGTCGGCGTAGCACGCAGCGGTCGCTGGCGCACAGTAGGCCAGGTTCATTACTCGGAAGTTCCTTGAAGCTACTCAACAGCTAACCAGCAAAGTGCCGGGAGAAGAGAGAGCTAGGCGGCGACTTGCTGACAAACGATACATACAGTTTCGCACACCAAGCAGCGCTATGCACGTGAATTTGCGAAGCTTGCGGCACATTCGCTTCTCGTTAACAACGTTCGCGGCAAGTCGAATAGGTGGGCAGCGAAAGATGTGGCGCGCAGAACCCGCAAGAGTGGTAACAAAGATGGCAGATCGTGCAGGGCGAAAACCTGTAAGCTCAGGCAGAGACGATGAGAAGGCCGCCAGTGTCGAGATTGTTGTGCGCTTAGCAGTCCTTCCATAAAACTTATTGTTTGGTGCAAACAGACAGAAGTTGGTTGAGATAGTTA
>JACCTF010000582.1 GCA_013812565.1 Pyrinomonadaceae bacterium
CGGAAACCATCGAACGACTCTTGTAAACTCGTCGGCAGCGCGAAGAACTTTTTGCGCTCGATGCTCGTGAAATAGGGCGGCGACTCGAAGGTCTCTTCTTCGAGCGCGCTGAGAATCCGCATGACGGGCATGAGTAACTCCGAAGGAGAAAGAAGTGGAAGTGCTGCGCGGCCGGAAGTTGAACGGTCTCTTTACAGAAAGACCTTTTGGTAAAGAGTCGGGAAGTGGGAGTACAATAAAAATCAGGCTTGGATCGGCAGTGCTTTATACCTGCCAACTTCCGTAATGTAAAGAGTGATGCTGAACGTGAAGCGAACAGCGGCGAAAGCGACAAAGGCCACGATAGATGATCGCGGCAAAAACTTCCTCACCGAAGCCGAGATGAAACGGTTTCTGGAGGCAGCGCGGCGCGGGCGGCATGGCGTGCGCGACCATCTCCTGATGCTTTTGACCTACCGGCACGGCCTGCGTGTCTCGGAACTGGTGGATGTGAGGATCAAAGACCTCGACTTGGAGACGGGACGACTTTACGTCAGAAGGAAGAAGGGTAGCCTCTCGACGCATCAGCCCGTTGAAGGGGATGAGTTGCGGGCGATCCGCGCTTACTTGCGCGAGCGAGAGCAAAGGAGTGACGCCCGCTCACCTTATCTCTTCTTGAGCGAGCGCGGACCGATGACGCGGCAAGCCATTAACTATCTGGCGAAAGCTATCGGTGAAAGAGCACGCTTGCGCTTCCGCGTTCACCCACACATGCTGCGTCACTCGACCGGATACTATTTGGCGAATCAGGGTTATGACACGCGCCTGGTGTAGGATTACTTGGGGCATAAAAATATCGCGCATACGGTGAAGTACACGCGCACTGCTGCTACACGTTTTGAAGGCTTATGGCGATAGCTGAAGAGTTGCAAGCAGGATCATGCTCAAGCTGATGCAGGCCTCAAAGCCATAAATCCTATGAGAGATTTTCTCCGCTCGTTGGGTTTTACCAATTATTTCAGTGCGTAAAACTGTGAGGCAGGAACACAGGATTTATGAAAAGTTCAACAAAGAAGCCACCGAAGAACCCTAAAGGAGAGGTTACGCTTAACATCTCCACCGCCACTTACCGGAAACAGCTCGCTCAAGGTCTTGATCCGGATTCTCTGTTGAAGCCAGTGCCTCACCGCTTTCGCCGCTCAAGACACACGATCAAGCCTGGCGAGCACGTGATGGTGAACAGCAAAGCGCGGGTGACAATGTACCTGGATGCCGATATTGTTGAGTGTTTCCGCGTGCGTGGAGCACATTATCAAACCGAGATCAACGCGGCACTCCGACGGATTGTTGATGCGAAGCGCATCGAGCAAGCTTTAGTATCAGATTAAGTGATTGAGAAGCTGGCGGGAAAACTAGCGGAGAACTTGAAGCGAAGTATTTGGTGAAAGGGAGGGCTCATGATCACAGTTGCCAATCGCATCTACGTCAAGGCAGAGTACGCCGAGGCCTTTGAGGAGAGGTTCCGCGCGCGGGCTGGTCTGGTGGACAAAATGGCTGGATTCATCTCCAATCAAATTCTTCGTCCGGTCAATGAGGGTGACCCGTATGTGGTCTTCACCACTTGGATGAGCCGCCAGGACTTCCTCAACTGGGTGAGATCAGAGGCCTTCGTGAAAGGGCACGCTCAATCTGGCACGCTGCCGAAGGAAGCATTCACGGGGCCGAATGTGTTGGAGATGCATGAAGTCATCCAGGACTCAACGCGACCGGAGTTAGAGCCGGAGCCGCGGGGTGGCCCATTTAAGATGCACTAGCATCCGTACTTTCGTTCTCGCGAATTGAGAGCTAAGGCGCGGGGCCTCATAAGCTGGAAGCTGAAGCAGATGGAGAAGGGAAAAGCGAAACGTCGTTTGGTGTTCGTTGAAGATTTGAGCGAGCAGGTCAAAAACTTGGAACTCGACAAAGAGAAACTGACAAGCGAAGCGGGTGAGTTAAGAAGTGCGCTGAGAGAGTTGGTCGAAGCCTGCGAAGCGGGTGGGACGAGTCGTTACATGGAATCTCTAGGGCGTGC